>UROC01000048.1 GCA_900549345.1 uncultured Collinsella sp. | reverse complement strand
TTGTAATTGATGGTGAAGGTTCAAAGGTTATTTGCAAAGACTAATTTAAAATTCCAGTTTGCTGTACTCGTTCCTAGCAGGGTTTGGGGCAGACACGCCCCAACAAGAAGCCGTCCCAAAGGGGCAAGAATGGGGACTGCGGACGATTTCTTGGACCGTTACGCGGCCCTTCCCAGCGCGGAGCGGAGCTCGGCCGGCGTGCGGCCACCGAGCGCATCGCTGCACCTCTCCGTATTGTATCGGCCGATCCAGCCCCCGAGCTCCTCGATGAAGCGGGCGGGGGTCCAGTCCGACCAGTCCCTGCCGTGCCAGAACTCCTCCTTGAGCAGGCCGAAGAAGCCCTCCATCGCCGCGTTGTCCGAGCTGCAGCCCTTGGCGGACTGGATTGGCTACACTGATGTGGACAGTTCCGGGCGCGAGAGCCGCGGGGAGGGGCTGCCTGGGTACGTGCCTGTCAACTCGGTCTACGTCTTTGATGACCGGGTCGTACTCAATATAAACTTCACGGATGATGCCAAAACGGTCACCCGTGAGGAAGTGTTGGGTTCGAGTGCTATGGACAATGTTCCAGCATGCTGGGATCGAACTCGCTAGCCGGAATCACACGGTACCCGTGACGCAGCAGCAGATCGACAAAAACACCGTTGCCCGCGGTGAGCGTACCGCTAAAGGTGCCATCGTAGACGCGACCCGCGCCGCACGAGGGGCTACGGTCCTGAAGGACGCACACAGAGATCTCGGACGGGCCGCCAAAGTGCTCGCACATATCGAGCGCGCGCTGGGCACCCAGGCGAAACTCGCAATCGACCGAGATGCCCTCGCAGGTGCGGACCTCACCGTCCACAATCTCGGATGGCTTGCGCGGCGTGGGCAGGCCACCAAAAACCTCGGGGCATACCAGTAAGACCTCGGTCCCCGTACCATCGCAAGCCTCGACCAACTCGCGATGGTAATTATCGAGCCCGTTATACTTACAGCTCTCGCCCATCAAGCAGGCACTTACCACGATCTTCATATAACAACTCTCCTCACGCAAAATCGCCCCATTTGAGATGAACACTCAAATGGGGCGATCGACACTGCGCAACTAGTATTACTGCTGCTTTGGCATCAGCGGATTCTCACGCGTGAGGAGATTCATAAACTCCTCGCCCGTGATGGTCTCCTTCTTGTACAGATAACGAGCCAGCTCATGGAGCTTAAACTTGTTCTCCTTGAGGATCTGCAGGGCGCGATCGTGCGCATCCTCGATCAGCTTGGCGACGATCGCGTCGACGCGCTCGGCCGTACCGGGGGCGCAGGTGAGCGACGTGTCTTGGTTAAGGTAGGCATTCTGTACGGTACCGAGCGCCATCATGCCAAACTCATCCGACATACCAAAGCGCGTCACCATGTTGCGGGCGAGCTTGGTGGCCTGCTCGATATCATTGGCCGCGCCAGTCGTCATCTCGCCAAAGATCAGCTCCTCGGCAGCACGTCCGCCGCAGTAGACGGCGAGCTTGTCCAGGACTTCCTGGCGCGTGGTCAGGAAGCGCTCATCCTCCTCGACCTGCATGGTGTAGCCCAGAGCACCGCTCGTACGCGGCACGATGGTGATCTTGGTAACCGGCGCAGAACCCTTCTGGCGGGCGGCAACGATGGCATGGCCGATCTCGTGGTACGAAACAACCTGTTTCTCGTGGTCGGACAGAACCGTGGACTTACGCTGCTGGCCGGCGATGACGACCTCCACCGACTCCTCAAAATCGTCCTGCGTGGCGCGCTTGCGACCCTCGCGGACAGCACGCAGCGCGCCCTCGTTGATGATATTGGCCAGGTCGGCGCCCGAGGCACCGGGCGTGGCGCGGGCAATCGCGGTCAGATCGATCGGCGGCTGCGTCTTCACGCTCTTGGCATGCAGCTCAAGAATGTTCTTACGTCCGGTCAGGTCGGGCAGCTCAACGGGGATGCGGCGGTCAAAACGACCGGGGCGCAACAGGGCGGGATCGAGGCTGTCGGGACGGTTGGTTGCGGCAAGCACAACGATACCCTTGTGGTTATCGAAGCCGTCCATCTCGGTCAGCAGCTGGTTGAGCGTCTGCTCGCGCTCGTCGTTGCCGCTAAAGCCACCGCCGTCACGCTTCTTACCGATGGTATCGATCTCATCGATAAAGACGATACACGGGGCCTTTTCCTTGGCCTGCTTAAACAGATCGCGCACCTTGGCAGCGCCACGGCCGACGAACATCTCGACGAACTCAGAACCAGAAATACTAAAGAACGGAACACCAGCTTCGCCGGCCACAGCCTTGGCAAGCAGGGTCTTACCAGTGCCCGGAGGGCCCACAAGAAGAGCGCCGCGCGGCAGCTTGGCGCCGATCTCCTCGTAGCGCTGCGGCTTCTCCAGAAAGTCGACGACCTCCTTGAGGGACTCCTTGGCCTCTTCCTGGCCGGCGACGTCCTTAAAGGTCACGCCCACGTCCTTGGAGGCGATCACGCGCGCGCCGGACTTGCCCAATCCGCCGCCGCCAAAACCACCGCCGCCAAAGTTCATCGACGGGCCGTCATCGCCCATAGCCTTCTTCATGCGGCGGTTGAGCCACCAGCCAATCAGAAAGAAAATCGCCATGGGAAGAATGAGCGTAATCAGGTAGTAGGTCATCAGGCCCGAGCTCTTGTCGGGAACGACCGACTCCAGCGAAGCGCCAGACTCAAGCACGCGATCGGTAAAGCCCGCGTCATTCGGCACACCGGTCGTCTTGTAGGCGATGTTCTCGTCCTCGCCCTTTTTAGTGTAATAAATCGTGTAATCGTCAGTGTTGTACTCGACCTTGTCGACGCTCTTCTTATCGAGCGCTTTGACAAACGTCGAGTAATCGGTCTTCGTAATCTGCTGCGTGTGACCGATGTTGGGGAACAGAACGGTCGAGAGCACGAGGTAGACGACGAAGGCGATGAGCACGTAGAGAATCATATTCCGTCTACGTTTGTTGTCATCCATCTCCATCTGCTTGAACTCCATCTACTGGGGTTGATAATGCTTTCTAGAATACCCAACCAGGACGGCGATAAACCGACGCCGAGCACGAAAGGACAGAGATGGCATCACTGGAAGTCGGCAAGGTTCAAATCTACACGGGCGACGGCAAGGGCAAAACCACGGCCGCCTTGGGGCTGGCTTTGCGCGCCACAGGTTATGGGCTCAACGTACTTATGCTGCAATTTGCAAAGAAGCTGCACTGCGCCGAACACGATGCCGCGCCGCGTCTGGGGCTACGCATCGTACAGGCCGACCGCGACACGCCCGAGACTTGCGCCGCGCAGATCATGGAGCTCGCACGCGAGCAGATTAGCCAGGTAGACATGCTGATCTTGGATGAACTGGGAGAAGCCATGCGACGGGGCTTTGTGACGCGCGAAGATGTCGAAGCGTTGATTGCGATGAAACCGACCACCACAGAGCTCGTGCTCACCGGCCGCGGCTTGCTGCCCCTCGCCGATCTGGCAGACCTGGTCACCGAAATGCGCCCCGTCAAACATTACTTCGACGAAGGCCTCCTAGCCCGCCAAGGCATCGAATACTAAATGATCCGAAGGGGACGGAGGAAAACGGATCATTTTGCCTTATCGCCAGGTCAATGATCCGTTTTCCTCCGTCCCCTACGGATCATTAGGCGGTGGCGCGGCCGAGCCAGTTGCCGCTGTGGTGGTAGATGGTAAACATCGTGGCCGTGATGAGCCAGGTTACGGGGTAAACCAGCAGCAGGTGCTCAAGCGACGGATCGAACGGCATAATCGCAAACACCCAGATCACCCTGAGCACGACGGTGCCAAAAATCGTGAGCATCATAGGCTGGAAGCTCACGCCAGCGCCGCGGATGGAGCCGGACGCGTTTTCGATAATCGAGAAGATCGCGTAGAACGGCGCGATGAAATGAAGAATCGTCGTGGTGTAGGCCGAAATCGAAGCATCGTCGACAAACAGACGCGACAACGGACCCGAGAACACCAGTAGCACGGCAGACAGGCCACCAATGAGCATAAACGACAGCACAAGCGACGTATGGTAGCCCTTGCGCATGCGCTCGTAGTTGCGCGCGCCAAAGTTCTGTGCCGAGAACGTGGTGATCGAAACGCCAAGCGCCTCGGTAACCATCCAGACAATGCCATCCAAACGGCCCGAAAGACCCCACGCCGTGGTGACATCGGCACCAAACGAGTTGACCGACACCTGAATCAAAACGTTGGAAATCGAATACGCAGCAGACTGAAAGCCAAGCGGCAGACCACACGAGATCATGCTCTTACAAATGCCAGGATCAATGCAGAGTTTGGACAGTGAAAGCCGCCACGCACCCGGAGCGTGCATCATACGAATCACGATCATCGTGGCGTTGGAGCAAATGGTCAGCGCCACCGCGATGCCGCAGCCCAGCGCCTCCATATGAAGCACGGCAACGAAGATGACATCCAGCACCGCATTAACAAGGCAGCCGGAAGCAATGATCACAGCAGGACCGCGTGTGTCGCCCACGGCGCGCAGCAGCGCCGTTCCCATATTGAGCAGCAGCGCCGCAACCATGGCGGCAAAATAGCAACGAGCATAGGCCACGCCCTCGGCCAATAGTTCATGCGGCGTGTTCATAAGTACCAGCATGGGCTCAACGAACACTATGCCAAGAATCGAGAAAACGATACCGCCCACCAGCGCGAGCGTCATGGCCGTATGGACCGAACGACTCAATCGCTCATCATCGTGCTGACCAAAATACTGACCGGTAATGACCGCGCAGCCAGCGCCAACGCCAACGCAAAAGCCAATGCAGAGCTCGGTGAGCACCATCGTGGCTTGAATGCCACCCAGCGCGAGCCTGCCGCCAAACTGGCCGACGATATACGTACCAATAAGCGTGTAAGCCTGCTGAAAAAACGAGCTAAAGAAGATAGGGACGCACAGCGACAGCAGCTGTTGCCAAATGACACCTTGCGTTACATCGATAGCCGTAGATTTCTTAGCCACACGCCCTCCCCACCAGCGTACGTCAAACAACAAAACGGCAATTTAAGACCAAAGCCAATACCGGCTTAGCACCGACCGACGTCGGCCGAAACGCCCCGAACCAGAGCCCGGTGCTAACTATCTGCCTAGTGATACAGCCCCGGCTGGTAGTGGTACTCGTTGCTCACATGCGGGCACAGCTGCCAAAAGGCAACAGCGCTTGCCGCGGCCACGTTGAGTGAATCGACCCCATGCGCCATCGGAATACGCACGGCGCGGTCGCAGCCTGCAATGGTCTTGGCGCCCAAGCCAGCACCCTCGGTGCCCATAAAGATTGCCAGGCGGTCAATCTCCTGGAGCGCGGGATCGTCCAGCGACACCGAATCATCCGTCAACGCCATAGCGGCACACGAAAAGCCGGCATCGTGTAGCGCCGCCAGCCCATCATGCGGCCATACGCGCGCTTCGCTGCCAATGCGTGTCCAGGGCACCTGGAACACCGTGCCCATGCTCACGCGGGCCGAACGACGATACAGCGGATCACAACACGTAGGACTGACCAAAATGCCGTCGACGTTGAGCGCGGCCGCCGAGCGGAATATTGCGCCCACATTGGTATGGTCGACAATGCCCTCGAGCACGCACACGCGCACCGGGCGCCCCCCCGCCGCCTCGACGACGCCGCCCAAGAACTCATCAACCGGAATCTGTCGCGGGCGACGAAATGCCGCGAGCGCACCGCGCGTCACGTTAAAACCCGTCAGACGCTCCATAAGCTCCATCGAGGCAACGAACACGGGAACCGGACCCGCGCCCTCGCGTACCGCCAGGCGCTCAAACAGCGGCATCATCTGGTCGAGCCAGCGCTCGCCCAAAAGAAAGCTCGCCGGCTCGTATCCGGCGCGAACCGCACGTTCGATGACCTTGGCACTCTCGGCGATAAAAATGCCCTTCTGCGGCTCCAGCACGCAGCGCAGCTCACGCTCGGTCAGTCGCACGTAGGCATCAAGCCGCTCGTCCTCGAGCGAATCGATTCGCAGCACCTCAACGGCATCAGTCATAGCAGCCAGCCCGCACCTTTCTTTACAGCGCATCTATACCAAACGAGGCGACGCTAAGCGCCGCCCCATGCATTCAAACAATCCGATGATACCGTTCACGCCGGACGATTTACGCCTCAACGCGACGATACGTTACGAACTCATAATCGACACCCTCGTCGCCCTCGCCCGAGGCAATCGTGGCAACACCGCCACGCCGCGCAATCTCCCACGCGGGATCGGCATCAAGATCGGGAAAATACGTATCCACGTCATGCACGCAATGGTCATGCGTAACCTCGGCCTCGGCGCAATACGGCAAAAACTGCCGATACACCTCGCCGCCACCGATCACCCACGCAACGGGCTCATCGGCTACCGCGGTGAGCGCTTCGTCGACGCTATGCACCACGTCGACGCCCTCGGCAGCAAAGTCCTCATCGCGCGTGAGCACGATATTACGACGGTTCTTGAGCGGACGCCCGCCGGGAAAACTCAGCAGCGTCTTGCGTCCCATAATGACCGGGCAGCCTTTGGTGCGCGCCACAAAATGACGCATGTCGGCGCGATTAGACACGACCATGTCACCCTCGCACCCAATGCCCCAATCGTCACACACGGCGACAATGGCGGAAAGCTTACACGTCATGCGCGTCACCTACACCGCAATGGGGATGTTCTTGACCTGCGGGCCGTGCTCATAGCCCTCGACGATCAGATCATCGGTCGTAAACGCATAGAAGTCATGTACATCGGGGTTAAGCGTTACCTTAGGCGCGGCAAACTGCGGACGCTCGATAAGCTCGCGGACGATATCGACATGACGGTCGTAAATGTGGGCATCGGCGATCACATGCAGCAGCTCGCCGGGAATCATATCGACCGACTGCGCGACCATCATCAGCAAGATGGCGTACTGGCACACGTTCCAGTTATTCGCGGCCAAAATGTCCTGGCTGCGCTGGTTGAGAATCATGTTGAGCGTCGGTTTGTCATCCTGCGGTCGCTGTGTCACGTTATACGTCACGCTGTAGGCGCACGGATACAAGTGCATCTCGGAAAGGTCGCTAAACACGTACGTGTTGGTCATGATGCGGCGACTGTACGGCGTATGCTCAAGGTCGTACAACACACGGTCCATCTGGTCAAAGTCGCCCTCGGTATAATGGCTCTTCTGGCCAATCTGATACCCGTAGGCCTTGCCGATGGAGCCGGTCTCGTCGGCCCACTCGTCCCAAATATGGCTGTTGAGGTCATGCACGTTATTGGACTTCTTTTGATAGATCCATAGGATCTCATCCATGGCAGATTTGAGGGCCGTACGACGCAAGGTAAGCGCGGGAAACTCCTCGCGCAGGTCGTAGCGCGCCGTAACGCCAAAGTTTTTAATGGTATAGGCAGGGGTGCCATCCTCCCACACCGGACGGACCTTTTGGCCCTCGGTGGTGGTGCCATGGTCCAGAATATCGCGGCACATGGTTACAAACTGTTGATCAGCCTTGCTCATTGACCCTCCTGTCAGTCGCCTATAAGCAATTTTTATTGTAGCCCAGGCGCACGCGGCCCCACAGCCCAAACATAAGCCCTCATTTTCTGACATATGCCAGAAATTCCTTGCACAAATCCGCACGTTCGCTATTCTATTGTTGACATATGTCAGATTTGGAGCACGTATGGCAGGAAGACGCGAAAAATTACGCCGTGTTGGGATCATCCCCGAATATCGCGGCTTTACCCCCGACGGCCTTGCCAGCGGAGACGCCATCGAGATGACGGTCGATGAGCTCGAAGTACTGCGCCTGTGCGACCTGGAAGGCCTCAATCAGGAGGCCGTCGCCCAGCAAATGGGCATCGCCCGCGCCACCGTGGCGGCCATCTGCAGCCGCGCACATCGCAAGGTGGCAAACGCTCTGGTCAACGGGCGGGCGCTCGTCATCGAGGGCGGCAATATCGCGTACTCCCCCATCACCGCAACGACGGCCGCATGGCCAGCAAAGGAGGTCGACACCATGAGGGTGGCAACCACGTACGACAACGGCAACATCTTTATGCACTTTGGCCGCAGCGAGCAGTTCAAGATCTACGACATTCAGGATGGCAAGGTACTCAACGAGCAGGTCGTGGGCACCGACGGCACCGGCCACGGTGCCCTTGCGGGCCTGCTCGCCAACGGTGGCGTGGACACGCTCATCTGCGGCGGCATCGGCGGTGGCGCCATCAACGCGCTTGCCCAAGCCGGCATCACGGTGTACGCAGGAGCTCAGGGCAGCTGCGACGCTTGTGTCGAGGCCCTTATCGCCGGAACGCTCGCACAGAACGGCGAGGCCACGTGCGGCTGCCACGGCCATGACCACGCCCACGAACATGGCGAGTCCTGCAGCTGCCACGGCCATCACGAGCACGAGGGCCACGAGGGCTGCGGCTGCCACTAACGGCACGGCACCGCGAGCTCGGGGCGCGACGCTGAACGCAGCCCAACTATCAAAGCCAACAACAGAGGCCACCCGGTAGCTTCCGAGTGGCCTTTGCCATATCAAGCTGGAATTACAGCCCTATTTCTTATTGCGCATCTGCGCTTCCATCTGGCGCAGCAGGTCCATATCGGACTTAGGACCACCCGTTCCCAGGCCGCCCATGCCGCCCAAGCCCATGGCATCCAGACCGGGAATATTGGGCATGCGCATCTTCTTGCCCTTCTTGCCCTTTTTGCCCTTCTTGCCGCCGGCCTGTGCCTGATTGGCCATCGTGCGCATGCGGCCCATCATCTTGTTCATCTCGCCCCACTGCTTCATAAGGCTATTGACCTCGGTGGGGGTCACACCGGCGCCCTTGGCGATACGCGCGCGACGCTGGCCGTTGATGATGGAGGGACGCAGACGCTCCTCCTTGGTCATCGACATGATGATGGCCTCGTTCTTGTCGAAGATGCCCTCGTCCAGGTTACCGCCCATCTGGTTGAGCGCGCGCTGGCCACCGGGGAGCATGCCCAGGATACCCTTCATGCCGCCCATCTTTTTGACGGCTTTCATCTGGTCGAGCATGTCGTTCATGGTAAAGCCCTCGCGCAGCATGCGCTCGGCAGCCTCGAGCTGTTCGGCATCGGCGGCCTCCTGGGCCTTCTCGATGATGCCGACAACGTCGCCCATGCCCAAGATTCGCTTGGCCATGCGATCGGGGTAGAACGGCTCAAGCGAATCGGGTTTCTCGCCCATGCTCACAAACTTGATGGGCTTGCCGGTCACCTGACGCACCGAAAGCGCGCCACCGCCACGGGCGTCACCGTCGAGCTTGGAGATAATCACACCATCAAAGTCGGTGCGCTCGGCAAACGTCGAGACCACGTTGACGATATCCTGGCCGGTCATGGCGTCGACGACCATCAGCACCTGGTCGGGCTTGACGGCCTTCTTGATGTCGACGGCCTCCTGCATCATCTGCTCGTCGATCTGAAGACGTCCGGCGGTATCGACGATGACCACGTCACGCAGGTGGTCGACGGCCTCCTGGATGGCGCCCTTGGCGATGTCGACCGGGTGCTCGCCGTCACCGCGGAAGACCGGCACGCCGATCTCGCCGCCGAGCGTGGCAAGCTGGTCGGCAGCAGCGGGACGGTAGACGTCGCACGCGGCGAGCAGCGGCGAGCGGCCCTGCTTCTTGAGCAGGTAGGCAAGCTTTACGGCAGCCGTGGTCTTACCGGAGCCCTGCAGGCCCACGAGCATGATGACATTAGGAATGCGGTTACTAAAAACGAGCTTGCTCTCGGTGGAACCGAGCATCTCGGTGAGCTCGTCGAGCACGATCTTGACGACGTTTTGCGCCGGCGACAGCGACTCCATGACCTCGGCGGTCATGCAGCGCTCCTTAGTCTTAGCAACGAACTCCTTGACGACCTTAAAGTTAACGTCGGCCTCGAGCAGCGCCATGCGAATGTCGCGCATGGCCGAGGTGATATCGGCCTCGGTCAGCTTACCCTTGCCGCGCAGGCGGTCAAATGTGTCGTTGAGGCGATCGCTCAGGGAATCAAACACTGGTTACTCCTTAGTTGGACTCGCCCACCAGGGCGCGGCAGAAATCTTTGGCGTTAAACTCCTGCAGGTCATCGACCTGCTCGCCCACGCCGATGCGCAGGATCGGGAGCTTGAGCTTCTCGGCCACGGCCATGGCGATACCGCCCTTAGCCGTGCCGTCGAGCTTGGTCAGGATGATGCCGGTGGCGTCCGCAGCCTTGCAGAATTCCTTCGCCTGGCTGATGGCGTTCTGGCCCGTGATGGCATCCAGCACCAGCAGGGTCTCGAGGCTGGCTTCGGGAGCGGCCTTCCTGACGCTGCGGCTGATCTTGGACAGCTCGCTCATCAGGTTCGACTTGTTGTGGAGACGTCCGGCCGTATCGGCGATGACCATGTCATAGCCCCGGGCGGTGGCAGACTTCACGGTGTCGAAGATGACGGCGGCGGGGTCTGCGCCCTCGCCGGCTTTGACGATCGGCACACCGGCGCGGCCCGCCCAGATCTCCAGTTGCTCGCTGGCGGCGGCGCGGAAGGTGTCGCCTGCGGCCAGCATGACCTTTTTGCCCTGACGGGTGTAATAGTCGGCCAGCTTTGCGATGCTGGTGGTCTTGCCCACGCCGTTGACGCCGATGACGAGGATGACGGCGGGATGGCCGTCCAGCGCCATTTCGGTCTCCGGGCGCATCTCGTCGGCGATGATGTCGCGCAGAGCGTCAGCCGCCTGTTCGCCGGTCTTGAGGCCCTTTTCCTGCACGCGGTCGCGGAGGGCGTCCACCAGCTTCATGGCGACGTCGCCGCCCACGTCGGCGAGGATGAGCTGTTCTTCCAGCTCATCGTAGAGGTCGTCGTCGATCTTGCTGCCGGTGAGGGTGTTCAGGATGTTGCCCCAAAAGCCCGTGCGGGTCTTTTCGAGGCCGTCTTTCATTTTGTCCTTTTCTTTTTTGCCAAATCCAAAGAGTCCCATGGGTTCTCTCCTTAATATGTTTTGTTGGGGGATAACCTCTCCGTCACGGCTGACGCCGTGCCACCTCCCCTACCGAGGGGAGACTTTGGCATTTCGGAAAGCTTTTCCTCTTCGCCAGAGGCTCCCCTACCAGGGGAGCTGTCTGCGAAGCAGACTGAGAGGTTGGACGAAGGGAAGCCTGTCCGTGAAGCATTGACGGAGAGGTTCAGCTCCGTCTTATTATACCTACGAAACCAGTTCCGCGTCAACCTGTTCCAAATCGAGTTTGAGCAGTTTGGAGACGCCGTCCTCCTGCATGGTGACGCCGTAGAGGACGTTGGCGGCCTCCATGGTGCCGCGGCGGTGGGTGATGACGATGAACTGGGTCTTGTCGCTCACCCGGCGCAGATACTGCGCAAAGCGGACGACATTGGCGTCATCCAGCGCGGCCTCGATCTCGTCGAGGATGCAGAAGGGCGCGGGGTTGACGGCGAGGATGGCGAAATAGATGCTGATGGCCACCAGCGCCTGCTCGCCGCCGGACAGGGCTTCCAGATTCTTGATGACCTTGCCCGGCGGGGCCACCCGGATGCCGATGCCGCAGGAGAGCACGTCGCTCTCATCTTCCAGCACAAGGCTGGCCTCGCCGCCGCCGAACAGCTCGGTGAAGACGCGGCCAAAGTTCTCGTTGATGGCCCGGAAGCTGTCGGTGAAGATGTCTTTCATCTGGCCCGACAGGCTGGTGATCATCCTGGTCAGCTCGTTCCTGCTGCCCTCGACGTCCTCCACCTGAGCGCGGAGGGTGTCGTAGCGGGCCTTGACCTCCTGATACTCCTCGATGGCGCTGACGTTGACGTTGCCCAGAGCGCGTATCTTTCCCCGCAGGTCGGCCACCTGCGCCCGGAGGACGTTCACGTTCTCGAACTCCACGCAGAGCTCTTCGGCCTGAGAGAGGGTCAGCTGATACTCGTCCCAGAGCTTCGCGGCCATCTGGTCGTATTCGCCCTCGGCGGCGGCTTTCCGCTCCGCCAGACGGGCCATCTCGCGGCCCATCTCTTCCCGCTCATCGGCGGCGGCGCGGCCCTTTGCAAGAGCCTCCGTCTCGTCCTTCTGGCAGAGCAGGCGCTTCTCGGTGTCCTCGCGTATCTCGGCCTCTTTTGCCGCGATGAGCGCGGTGCTGTCGGTCTTGGCCCGGCGGATGGCCTCTATCTCTTCCTGACAGGCCCCGCTGCGGGCGGCGAGGGCCGTGAGGCTCTCTTCCAGCGCGGCGCGGCGGCTCTCAGCGTCTCTGGCCTGTTTTTCCAGCGCTTCGATCTGGCTGCGGGCCAGCTCCGCGTCCTTCTGACGGGCCAGCTGCTCCATCCGCTTGGCGCTCAGGCGCTCGGCGAGGCTCCGCTGCTGTGCAAGGAAGACGTCGTCGCCCTCGGCGATGCGTTCCAGCTCGGCCGTCCGCGTCTCGATGTCGGCGGCAAGGGCTTCTTCCTGCTTTGCGGCGTCTTCGGCACGGGCGCGGGCGGCGTCCAGCTGGGCTTTCCGCCGCTCCATCTCATCCTGACGCCCGGCGAGCGCCGCTTCCGACTGCTCCACAGCCGCCTCGAGACGTTTCTGTTCGGCCTCGGCGCGGATGCGGTCATTGGCCGCCGTAATGATCTCGCTCTCGGTGGCGGTCAGCTCTGCGGCCAGCGCATCCACCTGCGTTTTCAGCTCGTCGGTGCGGTCCTGTGCCGCGAGGCAGTCCTTCTGGAGTTTGGCGGCTCTGACGCGCAGCTCTTCCATCTCCTGCTTGCGGGTAAAGAGGCCCGCCGACCGCTGGACGCTGCCGCCGGTGAAGCTGCCGCCCGCGTTGATGACCTGACCGTCCAGCGTGACCACCTTGTTGTGGTAGCCCAGCTCCCGGGCCACACGGGAGGCTTCGTTGATGTCATCCACCACCACGATGCGGCCCAGCAGATTCGACACGATGTTCGCATAGCGGGGGTCGGCCTTGACGAGACTGGACGCCAGCCGGGCCGAACCGGAAAGGCTCCCCCGGAAAAAGCCGGGCTGAACGGTGTCCAGCGGCAGGAAGGTGGCGCGGCCCGCGTTCTCGCTGCGGAGCAGGGCGATGCCGGCCTTGGCGGCGGCTTCGTTCTCCGCCACGATGTTCTGCAGCGCGCCGCCCAATGCCGTTTCGATGGCGACTTCCCGCCCCGGCTCGACGCTCAAAATCGACGACACCGGCCCGATGATGCCCCGCAGACGGCGGGCCGACGCGGCCCGCATGACCGTCTTGACCGAGTGCTGGTAGCCATCCATGTTCTTTTCCAGCTCTTTCAGCACGCCGAGGCGCTGACGGGCGGCGTCCAGTTCACGGCCAAGCTTCTGCTCGGCGGCGTCGGCCTCATTGAGGGCGGTGCGGCGGCCTTTCAGCTTGAGCTCCACACCGGCCTTCACATTTGCCAGCTGCTTTTCGTTCTCGGCCAGCACCTTCCGGTACTCGATGGTATCGGCAAGGTCCTGCTTTGCCTCGTCCCGCTGGGCCTCGAGGGCCTCGGTGTTCTCGGCGAGGGCGGGCAGCTGCTCCTGCGCGGCCTGAGCGGCGGCTTCGGCGGCGGCTTTCGCCACCTGTGCCTCGGTGCGCTTCGCCGTCAGGTCGGCCGCCTCGGCCCGCAGGATGTCCCGGCGGGCGCCGCTGGCGTTGTTCTCGCTGGTCAGACGCAGCAGTTCCGCGTCCAGCTCGGCCAGCTCTGCGGCCAGCTTCTCCCCTGCCGCTGCCATAGACCGGGCCACGGCGCGGTGGCGTTCCAGCGCGGCGGCAGCCTCGGTGCTGTCCTGCTCGCCTGCGACGATGTCTTCCCGCAGTGCGGCGGCGCTCTCCTCGTTGCGGGCGATGTCGTTTTCCAGCACGGCGATTCGGCTGTCGCTGCCGGAAAGCTCTTCTGTGATGCTGCGAATATCCCCATTCAGGCGCTCGACGGCAATGGTCAGCTGCTGTGCCTGCATACGGATCTTCTCAGCCTCGGCCTCGGCGGCTCTGGCCTCCCGGTCAAACCGCTCATACTCGGCCTGAGCGGTCTCATAGTCCCGCACCTGACGGCGGACGGCCTCCCGGGCGCGGTGGACACCGTCGGTCCAGAGGGTGACTTCCAGCGTCTTCCGCCGGGCGCTGAGCTCGAGAAAGCGCTGGGCCTTCTCGCTCTCTTTTTCCAGCGGGCCGACCCGGGCTTCCAGCTCGTCGAGGATGTCCCGCAGCCGCTCGAGGTTCTCTGCCGCCGCGGCCAGACGCCGCTCCGCCTCGTTTTTGCGGTAGCGGTACTTGGCGATGCCGCAGGCTTCCTCGAAAATTTCGCGGCGCTCGCTGCTTTTTGCGGCGACGATCTCCGCGATGCGGCCCTGTCCGATGACGGAGTAGCCGTCCCGGCCGATGCCGGTGTCCAGCAGCAGCTCGTAGATGTCCTTGAGGCGGCAGAGCTGGCCGTTGATGGTGTACTCGCTCTCGCCGGAGCGGTAGTATTTGCGGCCGATGACGGCTTCGTCGGCGTCGATGTCCAGCGTGTGGGCGCTGTTGTCCAGCGTCAGGCGCACCATGGCAAAGCCCATGGCTCCCCGGCGGCGGGTGCCGCCGAAGATGACATCCTCCATCTTTCCGGCAGCGCGAAGCTGGCGGGAGCTGGTCTCGCCCAGCACCCACCGCACCGCGTCTGAGAGGTTCGACTTGCCCGAGCCGTTGGGGCCGACGACGCCGGTGACGCCCTCGTCGAAGCGTATCCTGACCTTATCGGGGAAGCTCTTGAAACCCTGAATTTCCAGTTCCTTGAACACCATGTTACTTTTCCTTGATGACGCCCAACAGCTTCAGGGCCTCGCGGGCGGCGTGCTGCTCCGCCATTTTCTTGCTGCGGCCCTCGCCCCGGGCCACGCAGTCCGAGTTGAACCGGACGGCCACCACAAAGTGCTTGTTGTGGTCGGGGCCGGTCTCCTGCTCCACCACATAGCTCAACTTCTCCTCGGGATTCTGCTGGACGATCTCCTGCAGGCGGGTCTTGTAGTCGGCCTCGGCGTGCTTGCCCTCGGTGA
>UROC01000047.1 GCA_900549345.1 uncultured Collinsella sp. | reverse complement strand
CCGGCCTCGGGCGCGAACGTCAGGCCGCCCTTCTTTTCGCCGGCGACAGACTCGGCCATATCCACGCCAAACGAATCCAAGCGCTGCGACGGAATAGACACGCGAATACCCGTATCTTCCAGGCGACGGTTGAGCCTGCCAAGCACGTCACGAATGCAGGAGTGGTCGGTCGTGGAGAGCGAGGTCAGCGACACCTCGTCATAGCCGGTCTTTTCCAGACCCTGAATCACCGACGAGACGATCTGGTCGGCCGAACGCTCACGCACCGGGCGATACGTCATGCCGGCCTGGCAAAAACGACAGCCGCGAGCGCAGCCGCGCAGAATCTCGATAGACAGGCGGTCGTGAACCAGCTGCGCATAGGGCACGCACGACTGCGACAGCGGATTCGTGGCGCCGAAATCCTCGACGACGCGTTTGTAGACCACGGTCGGCGCATCCTTGCCCTCGCGCGGCACGGTGTAGCCATGCGGCGAGCAGGGCTCGTCGTGACGAACCTCATAGAGCGACGGCACGTAGTTGCCGGCAATGGATGCAAGCTGCTCAACAATCTGCGCGCGCGGGACTCCTTCGTCGCGCAGGCGGCGATGCAGCTGGCAGGTCTCGAGCAGCGATTCCTCACCCTCGCCGATGAGGATGGCATCGAAGAAGGCCGCATACGGCTCGGGGTTGTACACCGAGGGGCCGCCGGCGATGATGATGGGGTCGTCTTCACCTCGGTCGGCCGCTAACAGCGGAATGCCAGCGAGGTCGAGTGCCTCGAGGAAGTTCGTCACCGCCATCTCGTGCGGCACATGCAGACCGACGATATCAAACGAAGCGACCGGCGCTGCACCCTCGAGCGAGAGCAGCGGAATGCCCGCCTCGCGCATAGCGTCACCCATATCGGGCCACGGCACATAGCCACGCTCGCAGGAGATGCCCTCGGCCTGGTTAAGGATGTTGTAGAGGATGGCGATACCCTGGTTGGGCAGACCAACCTCGTACACATCCGGGTAGATCAGGCAGCAACGGTAGTCGGCATCGGCCTTGGAAAGCGTGCCCCACTCGTGATCGATATAGCGACTCGGCTTCTCGACCTTGGCGAGCAGCGGCTCAATTAAATGAAAGCAGTCTTGATACGGAACGCGCAACGGAAAACCCCTAAGCAGCGAGATCGGATGCGTCTTGATAGGACGCCATAGGACGGGTAGCGCCCGCGACCGTGGTCACCAGATCGCGAACGCGGGAGAACGTGGCAGTGACCACCTCGTTGGCACGGCTGTAGTCGACATCGCGCTCGTAGAGCGAAACAAGCGCACGGCCCATGCCATAGGTGCCCGCGGCAGCAGTGAGCGCCTTAACGGCAAACCCAATATGCGGCGTCTGCTTGACGAGCGCGCGGGTGACCGCGCGGATCACAAGACCGCCGGCAAGCACGCCCGCGACCTCGTAGCCGCGCTCAGGCTTAATGCCGCGTCCAAAGACGGCAGCGAGCTCAAAGAGCATGCCCACCTGCGCCAGCGCCATAACGGGATAATCGGCGCCCGGCAAAAACACCAGCGCACCGGTCGCCATATTGGTGAGCGCGCACGAGGTGATGATACGATTGGCCGCCGCGATGCGCATGAAGGCAAAGTTCGCCGCAAAAGCCGTTTCCTTTTCGGTGCGATCGAGAATCCAGCGGGCAAGCGTCTCGAGCAGATACGTCTTATCGGTTGCCGCCACCACGCCGAGCATGGGCGTGGACTCCTCGATAAACGGCACCTCCACAGCAGACTCGGCAAGCACGCACACGGGCGCGCCGGCGATCACGAGCTCCTGCACGGCACTCTCCAAGCGGTCGGAACCGCACGAGAGCACCAGTACCACATCGGTATCGGTCTTTGGAGCAATTCGCTCCTCCCCCAGACGCTCGACGCGCACAATGCCCGAGGTCGTCTGCGGCACAAAGGCGTCACGCACCGTCTCGGCCAGAAAGCGCGAGGCGGACGAATCCAGATAGACCGAGACGCGCACCGGCGTATCGGAATCCTTCTTAACGGACGCGCCCATCTTAAAAGCGCGGGTCAGCTTATCTACGGGAATATTCATAGCAAACCCCTCCAGCGGTTACGCGGCGCCCGAACGATGCCGCCATATGGATTGTACGATACCCACCGTCAGCAGCTGAATCATCATCGAAGACGAACCGAAGCTAATAAACGGTAGCGGAATACCGGTAATCGGCATCATGCCGATGCACATGCCGATGTTTTCGAAGGTCTGGAACGCCCACATGCCAACGATGCCCACACACGATAGGCGCAAGAACAGCGACTCACACTTAAAGGCGACGCGAATCGTCGAAAAGATCAGCAGCACGTAGAGGCATAGGAGCAAAAAGGAACCGCAAAAGCCAAAGGTCTCGGACAGGAAGGCGAAGACGAAGTCGGTGTGGAACTCAGGCAGAAAGCCGCCGGCCGACTGCGTCGCATGGCCCAAACCCTTACCAAAGAAGCCACCCGAGCCAACGGCGATAAGCGACTGCTGCAGGTTGTAGGCATCGTCCGAATCGGCATTATCGGGGTCGATAAAGACCGTCAGGCGGTTCATCTGATACTGCTTGATGAGCACATCGTGGCCGAGCAACGAATCAAAAACCGAATCGAGCGCCAGGACGAGGGCCACCAGGCCCACGAGCAGGGCCAGGGTCGACAGCACCCATTCGCGGCGCGCACCGCTCATGCAGATGACGATGGCGCCCGAGACCAGCACGACCAGGCCCGAGCCCAGGTCGCCCATGGCGACGACGGCCAAAAACGGGATGGACAGCATGCCGCAGAGCTTAACGTAGTCGCGAACGGTATCGATGCGGCCGTTATACTGCGAGCCAAGCGTGGCGATAAAGAAGATGGTGATAAGCTTGGCAAGCTCAACCGGCTGGAATGTCAAGCCGATACCGGGAATCTTGATCCAGCCCGTCATGCCCAGACCGCCTGTATAGGACAGACCCGGAATCTTGGGTGAGAAGATAACGATCAGGTCGATGACGAGCAACGCTGTCGAGAAATTGGAAATACCGCGCAGGTCGGTACGCCAGACCAGCACCGCCAGCACCGCCCCGATGCCAATTCCCAGAAGATGACGTGAGAACGAAGCATCGGCCTTAAACTGCGAAGCCGACCAGATAATGATGGCACCGTAGGCGACGAGCGCCACTGTAGCCACGAGCACACCGATATGCACCTTTTGGCGAAACGTGCCGCGCGAGGCCGAAAGTTGCTTGTTGACGCGGTCCAGGCTGCTGCGAGAGCCGGTCTTGGTTGAACGGAACAGATCCGCCGGAGAAAAATCCATCGCAACCTCCTATCGAACCGAAGAATCGCCCGAGGCCGAAGAGGTATCGGGCTCGTCATAAATCACGCCGAGCACATCGCGCACGACATGCATCGCGGTATCTGAGCCACCGCCGCCCTGCTCCAGAACAGTAGCGATGACATACTTGGGATCATCGGCCGGCGCATAGGCGCAAAACCACGCGTATTCGTCCTCGCCGCTTTTCTCGCCCGTGCCCGACTTGCCGTATACCTGCGGCGTCAGGGTGCCAAAGTGAGCCGCCAGGGACGTCGATGCCGTGTAAATCACGTCGTGCATGCCGTTGCGAACAAGAGCCAAATCCGAATCGCTGTTGATCTTGGCCTCCAGACGCTTCTTCTTGCCCTTGCCGTTGTACTTATAGGCATCGCCGTCGCCATCGCGCGACACGGCAGACAAAAACACGTGAGGCACGTACTGTTTGCCGCCGTTGGCAAGACCCATATAGGCGCACGCCATCTGCAGGGGCGTCACCAGGATGTCACCCTGGCCGATGGCAATGTTGGTCATATCGCCGGCATTCCACTTGCGGTCCTCGGCAGAGGCGTCGGTAAAGTACGACTCTTTCCACTCGGCATCGGGAATACGGCCCGCGCCCTCACTCGGCAGATCGATACCGCAGCTCTTGCCTAGGCCCCAGCGACGAAAGACCTCCTGCAGGCCCTCGGGATGTTGCTCGTCATAAAAGAACGCCTTGCCCATGTCGTAGAAGACGGGGTCGCACGAGTTGGCGATACCCGACTGCAGCGTCATGGTGCCATGGCCAGACGTCAGCCAGCAGCGCTTGCCCCAAGCCTTGCCCAGGCCCGTCCAATAGCCCGTGCAGTTGGTTGTCTGCGTTGAGGTGTAGGTTCCAAACTCAAGACCGGCCAGTGCCGAGAGTGGCTTGATGGTCGAGGCCGACATGTACTGTCCGCTAATGGCGCGGTTGAGCAGCGGGTGTGAACCCTCGTCATCATTGAGCTCGGTCCACACGTCATTTGAGACGCCGCCGATAAAGACGGACGGATCGAACTTGGGCTCGCTCGCCATGCCCAGGATCTCGCCGTTGTTGGGATCGAGGCACACCACGGCGCCGTTGCCGGCATTGCTGTAGCCAGTGGTCTTGGCAAGCTCGATAGCACTCGACAGTGCTGTCTCACAGGCCTGTTGGATTTTTAGGTCGAGCGTGAGCTTAATGTCGGAGCCGGCCTTCGCGGGCACGGCGCCGGCCTGACCGGTCACATTGCCCGAGGCATCGACCTTGACGGTCTGCTCGCCACGAATACCCTGCAGCAGGTTTTCGTAGTAGCTCTCGACGCCCGCTTGGCCCACGATATCGCCCGACTGGTACGTAATCCGGCCAGCAGAAGCATCATCATCGCCAGAGGTTTTCTTATTCTGGGCCTCGAGCTGCTCGGAGGTAATGGTGCCGGTATAGCCCAAGATATGGCATGCCGTCTCGCCATATGGATACTGGCGCTCGGTACGCTCGGCAATCTTGACGCCCGGGAACTCGCCGGCGTGCTCCTGAATATAGGCAACCGTGGAGCGACGGACGTCCGTCGCGATGGTATGCAGGCTCTGAGCGCCCTCGGAATTGTCCTGAATATTGCGCAGAACCGCCACGTAGGGCATACCGAGCACGTTGGCAAGATGGCGAACCAGAACCTCATCCTCGGCAAGGTCGCGGTAGGCCACGACAGCAAGTGAGGGACGGTTCTGGACAAGTGCCACGCCATTGCGGTCGAGGATGCGGCCGCGCACAGCGGGTGTGGTAACGGTGCGCGTCTGATTGCTAGTAGCCTGCTTTTCGTAATAGTCCGACGAGACCATCTGCATGCCCCACAGCTTGACGGCAAGCGCCGCGAACATCGCGCCCACACCCGTGGTGAGGATGGAGAAGCGGCCCTTAAAGGCGGTCGCCGCGGTATTGCCCTCGCCCTCGGTGGCGCGCGGGGCCGTTCCATGCTGCGTATCGTAGGTAAAACGAGAATCGCCGCGACGCATGATGACCAGCGCGACCACGATGGCCACTACCAGCACGATACCGGCGATAATAACCGTCATCTGGGAAGACATCTACAGGCCTCCCCTATTTGAGCTTACGGGTCTTGGGCTTAAAGCGCATGCCCGTCTGGCGTCCGCCACGTGCGGAGAATCCATAACCGGACTGCGGCACGACGCCGGACATCAAAAACGGAATGGCAACCAGACCCGTCAGGATCGAAGACGGCAGCGCATGGCCGAAGAGCGCCACGACAAAGCTCGTCTCCAAACCCATAAACAGCAAGATGATGCTGTAGATCACATTAATGACAAGCGCGAAGGCACCCACCGTGATGCCGCGCGCGCTCGGGGTACCGCCCGTCTGACCGGCGGCGCTATGCACCAGGGCAAAAGAACCCACGGTCAGCAGGAGCGACATAACGCCCACCGGCACGGCAGCGGAAAGGTCATAGAACAAGCCGCTGCAAAAACCGCACACGACGGCACGGGTCGGGTCGCCCGAGAACACGCTTAGGCACACCAGGATAATCATAAAGTTGACGCGACCGCCCGCAATGGAGATCTGCGGTGCCAGGCCTGCCTGCAGCAGCACGCACACAATGGCGGCGATTACAAACGTGCGGGAGCTCATCCCCTGCTCGTGTAGATCCATGGACATGCCCCCTATTCGCTCGAGCCGGAATCGGTCGTCTCGGACGTGTCGGAACTGTCATCCGGGCTCTCGTCCTTCGTCTTGGTCGCAGCATCGCGCGACGTTCCCTGCGGCGTGCTGTTGGCCGTGTTCACGTCCTCATCCGAGGCCGACTGTTCGTCGGTCAGCGAGGTAATGACCAGCACTTCCTCGTTGTTCTCGGCCGTCGTCTGGGCGCGCACCACAATGGTGTAGTACACGTCGTTAGCCGATTTCTCAACCGACGAGACGGTGCCGAGCGGTAGACCCTTGGGGAACACACCGCCAATGCCCGAGGTCACGATGATGTCGCCAACCTTAACGTCGACGCTCACGTACTCAAGACGCAGCGTGCCGTCAGCCTGACCCTGCAGCATGCCCTGGGCGCGCGTGTCCTGCACCATAGCGGACACGCCCGAGTTCTCATCGCCAATCAGGCGCACGGTGGACGTCTTGGCCGAGACCTCGATAATCTGGCCTATGACACCGGCAGAACTCGTCACAGGCATGTTGATGGTAAGACCGTCGGCAGAACCCTTATCGATGGTGACGGTCGAGGTCCAGGCATCGCCCGAAGCGCCGACGATACGAGCTGCGGTTGATTTGAGGTTGTAGGTCGACTGCAGGCCGACCAGCCCCTCCAGTCGCTCGGCGGTCTTTTGAGCCTCGGAGAGCTCGGCAACCTTAGAGGTCAGTTCCTCGTTTTGCTTCTTAAGCTCGTCAAGCGTGTCCTGCGACGCCGTAAGGTTAGAGAACACGTTACCGATCGCATTGAAGGGAGCCGCCACAGCCGAGCCCACAAAGCGCACCGGCGAGGTAATCGTCGTCACGCCCGAGCGCACGGCATGAATCGGTCCTGCCTCGCCCTCGCGGATGTAAAACGTGAGCAGCAACACCGAAATCAGGCTGAAAACAATCAACGGGCGCATACCCGTTGATTGTCGCTTGGTATTCAGATTTGTGGAGAAACCCGAAGATCGTGCCAAATGGAATCCACCTTTTGGAAATTAAGCATTGGTCTGGACGAAGCCGCCATCAAACGCATTGGCCTCGAGCACGCGGGCACAGCCGTTAACGACGTTATCGAGCGCCGTGGGGCTGACGTTGACCGAAACGCCGGTCTCATCGCGCAGGCGCACATCGAGACCGCGCAGCAGCGCGCCGCCACCGGTCAGCAAAATGCCATAGTACATAAGGTCCGAGGCAAGATCGGGAGGCGTAGCGTCGAGTGCGTCCTTGACGGCCTTGGCCATCTCGTCGAGCGGCTTGTTGAGTGCGCGACGAATCTCCTCGCTCTCGATGCGCACGGTCTTGGGCAGACCGGTGATCACGTCGCGGCCATTGACCTCGACGTCGAGCTCATCCTTGAGCGGCACGGCGGAGCCGACCTTGATCTTGATGTCCTCTGCCGTACGCTCGCCGATGGCCAGGTTGTAGGCATCACGAACGTGCGTGAGGATGGCCTGATCGAACTCGTCGCCGGCAATACGGATGGACTGCGAGACGACGATGCCGCCCATAGCGATAACGGCAACCTCGGTGGTACCGCCACCGATGTCGATGACCATGGAGCCGGTGGGTTCCTCGACGGGCAGGTCGGCGCCGATGGCAGCCGCCATGGGCTCTTCGATCAGATAGGCCTGGCGGGCACCGGCCTGGATCGTGGCCTCAAAGACAGCGCGCTTCTCGACCGACGTGACACCGGAGGGAACGCAGACGACAACACGCGGACGTGGAGTCCACGGATAGCGCTTCTCGGACGCCTTGTCGATAAAGTAGCGAAGCATGGCCTCGGTAACATCGAAGTCGGCGATGACGCCGTCCTTCAGGGGACGAACGGCCACGATGTTGCCGGGCGTACGGCCGAGCATGCGCTTTGCCTCGATACCGACCGCCAGGATGCGCTCGTCGTTCTTGTCGATGGCGACAACGGAGGGCTCGCGAATGACGATGCCCTTGCCGCGCACGGAGACAAGCGTATTTGCGGTGCCGAGGTCGATGGCAAGATCGCCCGCATAGCTACCGAAGAACATATCCATCAAAGAAAACAACGCAACTCCTGATGTGTTGGATGATTGCTGGAAAACTACTAGCTCATCATACTAGCGCAAGCCCGGCACCTCACTTGCGGTGAAGCGCCGGGCAAAGCTAAATCCCATAAGGTCACTACTGGTTGTCAGCAGCCGAGAAATCCATATCGAGCGAGGAAACGGCCCAGCCGATATGGTTGTCGGAGCGCACGAATTTGACGGTGTAGTCCTGCTCGCCGCCCTTGGACAGCGATGCCTTCACCTTAGCGGTCGTCTCGGTCATGGACTGATCCATGCCCTCGACGGACACGGTGGCACCCTGCGGAATCGAGGAGATGATCATCGACTTAGCGTCCTCGGACAGGCTCGAGGCCAGACAAGACTCGGCCTTTGCGGTGTCACCGTCGCCGGCAGCCTGGAACAGATCGGTAACGACAGACTCCTGAGACGGGAAGCCAAAGCCGCGCGTGTAGGCAAAGCCCAGACCGCCCGCGGCGATCAAAATAAGCAGAAGCAGCACGATGAAGACTTTGAGACCCGTATGGCGATGGCGACGACGGACCTTGGCCTGTTTACGATCCTGACGGTCCTGCTGGACCATCTCGGACTCGGACAGCGTAAAGAAGCCGGTGTCCGAGGGATCAGGCATAAACTGACCGGTCGCGCCCGTAGGATCGAGCGGATCGACGGCAGGAGCGTCCATCGCGGGCGCCGGAGCCGTGGCCATAGCCGTCTGGGCAGACAGCGCGGCAAGCGAATCCTGCACGCGGGCAAGCTCATCGGCCTGCTCGGAGGTGAGCTGGTAGATGCCATCGGCAGTAGCGGCATTAAAGGCGTCGAGTGCGTCGGAGGGACGGCCGGCGGCAGAAAGCGCCTGACCCATGCCGGCGTTGAGCGCACGCGTGTCGTCGCGGGGGCCGGCAAAGTCGATAGCCGTGCGGTAAGTCTCCACGGCATCCGCCGGACGGCCGAGCTTAATGAAGCAGCGACCGAGCTCGCCGAGTGCGGCGGCAGGAGCCGGATTGGCGCCGTCGATGGCAGCCTGACGGAAGGCGGTTCCCGCGTTGGCATAGTCGCCCGACTGGAACAGCGCATTGCCCAGGCCCAGATAGGCCTTGAACGGCGTGGCATAGGAAGCATCCTGCGTAGCGGCAGAGAAAGCCTGAGCGGCCGTCGTGTAGTCGCCCACGGCGGCGAGCGCCTTGCCGCGGTTGGTGAGCAGCGCGCCGCGCTTGCCGTAGGTACCGTCGTTGAGGGCGGCGGCATAGGCCTCGGCGGCCTCGGCATACATGCCCAGGTGCATCAAGGCGTTGCCACGAAGGTGATCGGCCTCGCCCATAATCTCATCGGGAGTCTTTGCCGCCCCAAGCATCTGGGCTGCAGCAGAAAAATCACCCGCGCGGTAAGCGGCGCGGCCCTGTTGGATCAGCTGGCTATTCAAGGAAGTCCCCTTTACTCGTGAACGATCTCGACATGGACGATCTCGTCGCCGGCACGCAGCTGCGAAATCACATCGAGACCCTCGACCGTGGTACCAAAGACGGTGTAACCGGAATCGAGGTTATGCTGGGCACCCAGGCAGAAGTAGAACTGCGAACCCGCGGAATCGGGGTCCATGGAGCGTGCCATGGCAAGGGCGCCATCGACATGGCTGTTGCGCGGATTGGTGGCAAACTCGCCCTTGATGCAGTAGCCGGGGCCACCGGTGCCGGGCATACCGTCGGGGCCCTCAAGACCGGCAGCGACGTCGGCGCCGGACATGTCGCGGGTATTGGGGTCGCCGCCCTGGATAACAAAACCGGGCACATAGCGATGGAACTTAAGGCCATCATAGAAGCCCATCGTGGAAAGCTCGCAGAAGTTCGCGACATGAATGGGAGCGCCCTCGCCGTCAAACTTGACCTTGATGGTACCCTTCGACGTCTCGATTACGGCGCACTCGTCGCCGACAAGCTGATACTCGGGCGTGTAGAGCTCTTTCTTAAAACCAAACATGTGGTTCCTTCCTCGTGCGTTTAAAGCATATTTGTACGAATTGTAGCAATAAGCACGGGTTTACATCAATTGCGCACGTAGGTTATGCCGACTATGGCGAACTAATTTTAGGAACGCTGCTGCGGCTTCCAGGAACCCACATTGGCATCGTACTGGTTCAGCGCGCTGTTGCCGCCCTGCGCGATGGGCGCCAGGATCTCGCTTTGGTGGGAACTCATCGACTCGCCATCGGGAATGGCCAGCGAGATATCCCAGCTCTGGCAGATCACGTCGACGCGCTCATACATCCACTCGGCAAGCTGCTTTAAGTGGGCGATGTCATCCGCATAGACCGTATCGTCCTGTACTTTCAGGTTGTTGAGCTCATCTTGCGTCTTTTTGATCTGGTCGCGCAGGGCGTAGGCACTCTGCGACAGCTCCTGACGGGTGGACAGCGGCGTTCGGAGATAACCGTTGTTAAAGGAATCGATGACCTCGCCGATCTGGTCCTCGTCAGCGTAGGACACGATGGTCTGATACAGACCGTCGAGCCTGGTATAGAGCTGATCATCGGTGAGCACGGTTTCTTCCTGAACCACCTCGGCAGAATCGCCCTGCTTGGTATCGTCCTCAGTCGCCTCGCCCTTTTGACGCGTGGGGAAGGTGGTTTGTGCAGCTTGGCCAAACTGGTCGTAGAAGCCAGGCATAACACCCATGGGATCGGTCGTCACGAACCAATAGGCACCACCGCACACGACGGCAAGGACCGCGATGATAATGAGCGGCTTGGGAATATGACGCTTATGCTTGTGATAGGCGTCCTCGTCGGGGTGCACCTTGCGCTTGGGTTTTTGAGCATCGTCATGCAGGGAAACGGGCGTGGGAATATCGACCTTGGGGATACCGAAATCCTTATCGAAAGCCGGCAGCACGCAGGTCTCATTGGGGTCGGCGGCGTCCGAAAGCACCGCAGCGGCAGAGGCCGGCGCATGCGGCACCTCGGTATCGATCTGCTCTTGCGTTAGGCGCGGAAAGCCCGCCGTGCGGCCCGCTGCCAGGTCGGATGCTGCCGCATCCTCGGAGAGGATACCCGGAGCGGGGCGTCCGCATTTGGGGCACGTACGATCATGCGGAGAAAGACGGGCACCGCAGCCCTCACAGAACACGAACTCGGTGTGCTCGGGACCATCGCCCGGACCCACATAGGCGTTGCAGTAGGGGCAGAACGAGGCGCCGTCCTCGATAGTCTTAAGGCAATGCGGGCAGATCACGGCATCCTCTTTTCGAAGCAATTCAAATAATCGAGGTTAGAGCATAACATCGCCACGGCCCCACAGGAGCAAGGCACCAATTCAACATCGCCAGGGCGCGTAGTTACTTCTTCTTTTTGCTTGGCATCGAGACTTTGATGCCTTGGGCGGACTTGGTTACGCGAGAGCGCTTGGCTCCGGTACTCTTCTTTTTCTTGGGCTGGGCCTGGGCCACGCCCTCGAGTGCGCGGGCCTCGGCCTCACGAACGGTGCGCGCCTCACGGCGCTGCGCCATGTCGGCGGCGACGCGCTTGGCAAAACGCTCCGCCGTCGAACCCGTCGAGCTCACCTTGCCGCCACCGCGACCCAGGCGGACGCGCACACCGCGGCCAAAACCAGTTGCGGCATGACGACGACGCGGCCTGAGCGAATCCATCATCGTGGCGAGCTTAAAGAACACCGAGCAGGTAAAGACCACGATGGCAGCCAAGAAAACCATCTGACCCATCGTCAGATTGGCAATAGACAGCAGCTCCGGGAATCCGATAACGCCTACCAAGATGCCGGCGACTACAAACACAAAGAGCACCACACGTAAGGGCGTGAGGGGCTGCGAGATTCGCCAGATCAGGCTGACGCTCGCCGCGCACGACGTAAGTAGGCACATCGTAGACAGCGTGAGCTGGTTAAAGCCGAACACGCGCGCCACAAAGATATCGAGCGCCGCAGCCAAAATGACCGCAATCGACGCCGGCAGTGCACGCTTGAGCACGTTGGTCAAAAACGCACCCTTCACGCGAGCATTGTTGGGCTCCAGGCCCAACACAAAGCCCGGCGCGCCGATGCAGAAGAAGTTGATGAGCGTCATCTGAATCGGCTCGAAAGGGTACGGCGGCAGCGCGATGCACAGCGCCGCCAGGCCCATCGAGAACAGCGTCTTGGTCAAGAACAGCGAAGCCGAACGCTGCAGGTTGTTGATGGAGCGACGGCCTTCGGCCACCACGGCGGGCATCGAGGCAAAGTCGTTGTCGACGAGCACGATCTCGGCCACGTTGCGCGCGGCATCGGAGCCGGCCGCCATGGCGACGGAGCAGTCGGCCTCCTTGAGCGCCAACACGTCGTTGACGCCGTCGCCCGTCATGGCCACGGTGTGCTCGCGGCGCTTGAGCGCCTGCACGAGCTCGCGCTTCTGCTGCGGGGTCACACGACCAAAGACATGGTAGCGGTCCACTGCGGCATCGAGCTTGGCCGGCGTATCGAGCGTCGTGGCGTCCACATAAGCGTCCGCCCCCGGCACGCCCACCACGCGCGCGATCGACGACACCGTACGCGGGTCGTCGCCACTGATCACATTGAGGGTCACGCCCTGCTCGTTAAAGTAGCCGATGGTCTCGGCCGCCGAGGTACGGATCTCGTCGCGGATGGTCACAAAGCCCACGGGCTCGGCCTCGCCCACCATATCGCCATCGGGCGTAAAGCCGTCCACGCGCGCCACCACGAGCACGCGGCAGGTATCGGCAAGCTCGGCGACACGGTTCTCGACCTGCGAAAACGCACGCTCCGAAAGCACAAACTGCGCAGCGCCCATCACATAGGAGCCCTGCGCAAACGAAGCGCCACTCCACTTTTTGGAGGACGAGAACGGAATGACCGACAGCGGCTCAGACACCTCGACCGGACGGTCGGCGTAATAGTTGAGCAGCGCCTGACAGGTCTCGTTGGCATCGGCCGAGGTCGCACGTGCGACGTTAGCCAGCGCAAAATCGAGCACCGTGGTATCGACGGGAACGGCGGCGTCGCCCTCCCCCGCACCCATACCCTCGACCGGCAGCGGATAGGTACCCTCGACCTCCATGCGGCCCGACGTGATGGTGCCCGTCTTGTCCAGGCACAGCACGTCGACGCGCGCGAGCGTCTCAATGCAGTAGAGCTGCTGCGCGAGTACCTTGCGGCGGGCCAGGCGCACCGTGGCGATGGCGAGCACCGACGAGGTCAGCAGCACCAGGCCTTGCGGGATCATGCCCAGCAGGGCGCCCACCGTGGACAGCAGCGCCGACGAAGGTACATGACCAGCCAACAGCTCGGAAAAGCACCACGAAAGCGCGCTATCGCCTGGAGTTCCCGCGGCATCCCACAGCTCGCTCACACTCGAGGCAAACAACGCCAAACCGAGCGGGATCATGATAATGCTCGCAAAGCGCACGATGGCATTAAGCGCGTTCATGATCTCGGAATTGACCTTTTTGACGTACTTGGCCTCGTTATTAATTTTGGCCACGTAGTTGTCGGCGCCGACATGGATCACGCGGGCGCGCAGCAGGCCCGAGTCGATAAAGCTGCCGCTCATGAGCTCGGAACCGGGCTGTTTCTTAATAAGGTCGCTCTCGCCCGTCAACAGGCTCTCGTTCACGAGCGCCTCGCCGGAAACCACCACGGCGTCAGCGGGAATCTGGTCGCCGCGCCCCAGGCGGATGATGTCGTCGAGCACGATCTGGTCCAGGTCGAGCTCCACCTCGGCACCGTCGCGCACCGCGATGGCCTTCTTGGAGGTCAGCAGCGTAAGCTTATCGACCATCTTCTTGGAACGCATGGACTGAATGACGCCAATAGCGGTATTGAGGAACACCACGAACAGGAACGTCAGATTCTTAAACGAACCGGTCAAAATGACCAGGAACGCCAAGATCACGTTGATCAAATTGAACAGCGTGCAGAGGTTCTCGATGATGAGCTCTTTGACCGACTTGGTCTTGAGCTCCATGTTGCGGTTGATCTTACCGGCGGCGATGCGCTCCTCGACCTCGGCGGTCGAGAGTCCGCGCTCGATATCCGTTGCTGCCATACCACGTCCCATCACGTCGCGTCGGTATAAGAAAAACCGCCCGGACCATGCGAGGTTCGGACGGTCTTACGTTCGATGGTGCCCCATGTTGGATTCGAACCAACGGCCTTCTGCTCCGGAGGCAGACGCTCTAATCCCCTGAGCTAATAGGGCCAACGGTTGGCATTATACCCAAGTGCACCACGGGCTATCAAAATAAAAGAAAAAGCTTTGCAATTCCGGGGAAGACGCGGCGCAACGGCTCACTTTAGAAGGCAAAAGCGAATCAGATAGTATAAACTCTCATGCACCATATATACACGGCTCGCGATGCGGGCCGTTTTTGCAAGGGTTATCCATCGAGGTGAGAGGCACACCATGATTGCAATTTTAAAGCAGAGCGCCAGCGACGAGGCCGTCAGCCATATCGTCAGCTGGATTGAGAAAAAGGGCCTGAAGACCGACGTCTCGCGCGGCGAGAACGAGACGATCATCGGCCTGGTGGGCGATACGACCAAGATCGACCCATTCCTGCTCGAGTCCATGGACGTCGTCGAGCGCGTGCAGCGCGTCTCCGAGCCGTTCAAGCGCGCCAACCGCAAGTTCCACCCCGAGGACTCCGTCATCGACTGCGGCCATGGCGTCAAGATCGGCGGCGATCAGTTCCAGGTGGCGATTCTGGAGGGCACGGTCGGCTCCTCCGTGGCCGCCGACCGCCTGCAGGGCTTCACCGATGCCATGGCCGAATCCCCCAACAGCGGCAAGTACAACGTCATCTGTTCCCAGACCGGTGAGTACACCCGTGCCAAGGGCATGGAGGTCATGGAGTCCTTCCTGAAGTCCGACGGGGACAAGATCGATATTCTCTTCTCCTGCAACGGCGATATGGCTCTGGGCGCTATTCAGGCCATTGAGGCTGCCGGACTGAAGCCCGGTGAGGACATCGTCATCGTCTCCATCGACGCCGCCAAGGGCGAGTTCAACGCTATGATCGAGGGCAAGATGAACTGCGCCGTGGAGCACACCCCCAACTTCGGCGAGACCCTGATGGAAACCGCCAAGAAG
>UROC01000046.1 GCA_900549345.1 uncultured Collinsella sp. | reverse complement strand
ATTCTTTTTACTAGGGTTATCGTATTATTGAGGCTGTTTGTTGCTGCGCTTTATTTTGTTGAGGGGCTTTGTTGGACAGCTATTTTACTCTGCAATCGAATATTGAGGCTTCGGGCGAGTTTGTGGACCGCAAGAGCCGGTTTATTGCCCAGCTGGTCCATATTGAGTCCGAGGACGAGGCGAATGCCTTTATCGAGATGGTTCGCAAGCGTCATTACGACGCTCGACACAATGTTCCCGCGTGGATTTTGGTCGATGGACGCGAGCGCCAGAGCGATGATGGTGAGCCGAGCCGCACGAGCGGTATGCCGACGCTCGAGGTGTTGCGCGGTGCGGAGCTCAAAAATGTTTGCTGCGTAGTGACGCGCTATTTTGGCGGCACGCTGTTGGGGCCGGGCGGCCTGGTTCGCGCCTATACTGCGGCGACGCAAGCGGCGGTGGCCGCGGCTCAGGAGGCCGGGCAGATCGTCGAGATGACGAGTGTCGTGCCTGTTGACGTGCATGTGGCCTATCCGCAGTATGAGCAGGTGCTTCGCTTGGCCCAGGATTCCGGTGCCAAGGTTTCGGATACCGAGTACGCGGATGCCGTGACACTTCATTTGGTGTTTAAGGCGGGGGAGCAGGAGTCGTTTTGCGCTAAGATGCGCGAGCTTATGGCGGGGCGCGAGGAGATTGAGGTCAGCACTCCCGAATTTGCCGAGTTCTAACGGCGACGGCCGGCGTGCTTTTGGACGGATCCCAAGCACACCGACCGTCGTTTTATGTCGCTGCCGTTTACTCGGCGAGCTGCTTTAGTACATCACAGGCGATTTCGACGGCATCGTCGATGCAACCGGGACAGCTGCGGAGCGGACCCTTGTCCGATCCGATGCCCTTGAGCGTGCCGCAGACGGTCGTCGTGTTCTTCTCGCCAAAGCGCTTGGCAATCTCGCGCGACAGCTTGTAGGTCTGGCCCTTGGTCTTCGGGTTTTCCATGCCATCGCTCATTGCAAAGCCCATGATGGCCACGGCGCCCGAGATGGCGCCGCAGGTCTCGGTCATACCGCCCATGCCGGCGCCAAAGCCCTCGGTGAGGGTAAAGGCGACCTGGGGGTCGAGCCCGACAGCGGGCGCGAGCGTGCAGGCGACGGCCTGGGCGCAGTTAAAGCCACGGGCGTGGTATTCGGCAGCCTGAGCCTGACAGGCGGTGATGTCGAGCTGGGCCGTATCGATTTGCTTCATCGTTGTCTCCTTGGTTACGGTGTACCCGCCTATGGTACCCGTGACGGGGCATTCGCTTATCGAGACCGCAGTGCATATCTCATTGTTTTTCGCCATCGAACACTTTCTTAAGATTTGGGACAAATAAACCTGATTAATTTGTCCCATAACCTATCGGCGGGATGGGGTGAGAGGGGGGTGCGGTAGCGGGATCGTGAATCGAATAAAACAAAACCCAAGTAAGGGAGTTGGATATGAGCGAGCAGACCATCGGTACGACGTGTGTTCAGGGCGGTTATCGCCCGGGTGATGCAGAGCCGCGTCAGGTGCCTATCTACCAGTCAACCACGTGGAAGTACGACACGTCCGAGCACATGGGCAAGCTGTTCGACCTGGAGGAGTCGGGCTACTTCTACAGCCGTCTGCAGAACCCCACGTGCGATCTGGTTGCCGCAAAGATCTGCGAGATGGAGGGCGGTACCGCTGCGATGCTCACGAGCTCGGGCATGGCTGCGAACTTCCTCGCGATCTTTAACGTGGCCGGTGCCGGCGATCACGTGGTCGCGAGCTCTGCCATCTACGGTGGTACCTATAACCTGCTTGCCCATACCATGGAGCGCATGGGTCTGACCTGCACGTTCGTTGCCCCCGATTGCACCGACGAGGAGCTCGAGGCAGCCTTTGAGCCCAATACCAAGCTCGTCTTTGGCGAGACGATCGCCAACCCCGCCCTTGCCGTGCTCGATATTGAGCGCTTTGCCAAGGCCGCGCATGACCACGGCGTGCCGCTGATGGTCGACAACACCTTCCCGACGCCCGTGATGTGCCGTCCCTTTGAATGGGGCGCCGACATCGTCACGCACTCCACCACCAAGTACATGGATGGACATGCCGCCTACCTGGGCGGCGTGATCGTCGACCACGGTCAGTTTGACTGGATGGCTCATGCGGACAAGTTCCCGGGTCTCACCACGCCCGACGAGAGCTATCACGGCGTGACGTATGCCGAGAAGTTCGGTCGCGAGGGCGCCTTCATTACCAAGGCCACCGCGCAGCTTATGCGCGACCTCGGCCCCATGCAGAACCCGCAGGCGGCCTTCTTCCTGAACAGCTCGCTCGAGAGCCTGCATGTACGCATGCCGCGTCATTGTGAGAACGGCCTGGCCGTTGCCAAGTTCCTGCAGAGCCATCCCAAGGTACGCTTCGTGAGCTATCCGGGCCTGGAGGGCGATAAGTACTATGACATCGCTCAGAAGTACATGCCCAACGGCACCTGCGGCGTTGTGAGCTTTGGCTTTAACGGTGGTCGCGCGGCAGCCGAGACCTTTATGAAGAGCCTCAAGCTCGCCCAGATCGCCACGCATGTGGCCGACGCCCGCACTTGCTGCCTGCATCCTGCTAATGCTACGCATCGCCAGATGAACGACGAGGAGCTCATCGCCTGCGGTATCTCCGCCGACATGGTGCGCCTGTCGTGCGGCCTCGAGGACACGGCCGATCTGATTGCCGACCTTGAGCAGGCGCTCGAGCAGTGCTAGGCTAGCGTTCGCACAAGGCGCCGATGCTGGCAGAAAGCTTCGGCGACCTTTCGTTCCGATTCCGTAGGCGGGACCCCAATCGCTACTGTTTACAGGCGATTGGGGCCCCGTTTTTGCGTTGCGCCACTCGAAAGGATGGATATGGAGAAAACCGCAGAGCAGCTGCGCCGCGAGCGTATTGCCCTAGAGGGCGACACCCATGGCAAGAACAAGTGGGCGATTCTGTTTACCGTGCTCATCATGACGTTTATGGTATGTCTGGATTCGACCATCGTGACCGTGGCGCTGCCCGTGATGCAAAAGGAGCTGGGCGTGGGCCTCGACCACATCCAGTTGGTGAGCTCGGTGTACCTGCTTGCGACATGCGTGGCTATGCTGCCGTTTGGCCGCTTGGGCGACGTGCGCGGCAAGGTGGGCGTATTCCAGCTGGGTGTAATCGTCTTTACGGTCGGATCGTTGCTGTGCGGGCTGTCGGCCTCGCTCGAGGTTCTTATTCTGGCTCGCATTGTCCAGGGCGTCGGTTGCGCGGCGGCCATGGCCAACAACATGGGCATTATTACCGAGTCCTTTCCGGCGCGCGAGCGCGGCCGCGCCATGGGCATTCTCGCGACCTTCGTGGCCCTCGGCATGATGTGTGGCCCCGTGCTGGGCGGCATGCTGGCGGCAAGCTTTCCCTGGGAGAGTATCTTCCTCATCAACCTGCCCATTGGCGTCATCTCATTTATCGTGGGGCTCTATACGCTGCCGCATGTTAAGCCGGAGGCTGGTGAGCGCCCCATGTCCCTGATCGAGGCCGCTCGTCGCTGCTTTGCAAATTCGGCCTTCACCATCAACCTCGCCTGCATGCTCATCGTGTTCGTTGGTATTGGCGCATCTGAGTTTGTGCTGCCGTTCTATTTCCAGGATGCCCATGGCTTTAGCTCCGATATTTCCGGACTGCTCTTTTTGGCGCTGCCGATGGTGAATGCCTTTATCGGCCCGCTTTCGGGTACGGTTTCGGACCGTGTTGGCTGCGAGGGCCCTACGGCGGTTGGCCTGGGCGTGTACGTGTGCGGACTATTTGCGGTAAGCACGCTCGACGAGCACTCTTCCATCCCTGTGATCGTGTGTTGCGTCGCGTTTATGTCGTGTGGCACGTCGATTTTCCAAAGTCCCAATAACTCGCTGTATATGGGCTCGGCTCCGCGCGAAGCGCTCGGCTTTGCGGGCAGCCTGGGTAGCCTTGCGCGCTATGCGGGTATGGCAGTGGGCATTACGGCGGCATCGCATATCCTCTATGGGCAGATGAGCGTGGCGATGGGCGAGGCCGTGACCAGTATTGTTGCAGGTCGTCCGGATGTGTTCCTGTTTGGTTTTCGCTCGGTATTCTACGTGCTCATGGCTGTGGCGGCAGCGGGCTTTGCACTCGCCATGGTGCGTTTGGTGAGGATGCGCGCCCGCCATTAGCGTGTTGGGAGGCTGTCTGCCACGATTCGCGCCGTCCCAAAAAGACTGGTTTGTGGTGCGATGCGGCTTGTGGGGCGGTCGGGGGTCGGTCCGTGGTAGACTATCGAACAACGTTTATTAATCGCGCGGCATCCTTGCCGCGAGAAGGGGTTGCGCCATGCAGGAGCTTGAGGATCGTATTCGCCATGACGGCATCGTAAAGGCCGGTAACGTCCTTAAGGTTGATGCCTTCCTCAACCACCAGTGCGACGTTGAGCTGTTCGACCACATGGGCGCCGAGTGGGCCCGTCTGTTCGAGGGCGTCGAGATCAACAAGATCCTGACGATTGAGGCTTCGGGCATTGGCATGGCCTGCATCGCGGCTCAGCATTTTGGCGGTGTGCCGGTGGTCTTTGCCAAGAAGGCGCAGTCCATCAACCTCGACGGCGAGCAGTATGCCACGACCATCTACTCCTTTACCAAGCAAAAGGAGTACCCGGTCATCGTTGGTAAGCGTTTCCTGTCCGAGGGCGACAAGGTCCTGATCATCGACGACTTCTTGGCTAACGGCTGCGCGCTCGAGGGTCTTATCAAGATCTGCGAGGCCGCGGGTGCCGAGGTTGCCGGCATCGGCATTGCCGTGGAGAAGGGCTTCCAGGGCGGTGGCGATAAGCTCCGCGAGCGTGGCTTCCGCGTTGAGAGCCTGGCCCGTATCGCCGATATGGACTGCGAGACCGGCGAGATCACCTTCGCCTAAGCGCGCAACACAAGCGATTGGTATGCGATGTGACAAAGGGACTGTCCCTTTGTCACATTTTTTGTATGAGGGGAGGTGCTGATATGGACGAGAACAAGATGGGATGGCGCGAGTATGCGCGCTATGCCGAGATGTCGGTCGAGGAGTTGGCGCGCGACTGCGAGGTTCAGGTGTTTCGTGCGACGGGCCCGGGTGGCCAGGGTGTGAACACGACAGACTCTGCGGTGCGCATGAAACATGGGCCCACGGGAATTGTCGTGACGGCGCGCGAGAGCCGTAGTCAGTTTCAGAATCGTGCGAGCTGTCTGCGTAAGCTGCGCGCTGAGCTTGAGCGTCGCGGGCGTCCACCGCGCCGACGCGTCAAGACCAAGGTGCCTCAGCGCTCTCGCCAGCGCAGGCTCAATGACAAGCACTTCAACGCCATTAAAAAGGCCAACCGTCGCAAGCCGGGCGGGGAGGAATGATCTTCTCAATAAGTTGCGGTGATATAGGGACTGTTTTGCGTCTTTATCTGCATAAACAGTCCCTATTTCACCGCAACTTAGGGATGGCTAGTGGGTGGGGTGCCAGACGAGGAGGGCGCCGCTGAGGACGTCGACCTCAATGCGCGAGGCGACAACGGGCTCGCCGTCGGCTTGGATGGGGTAGTCGGGCTCCTCGAACGTGAGCTCGGCATGATGGCAGCGGCGCATGCGAACCGGCGGCAGCTTGGTATGGTGGCCGTCCTTGGCCGAAAGGAACATGGGCAGGGCGACCGCACGGGGGACGGGGCCGCATGCGTAGCAGACGTCGAGGATGCCGTCGCATGGGTCGGCGTCGGGACAGATGCGATAGCCCGAACCATAGGTAGGACCCAGCTGGATGGCCATGATAATCGCCCGCACGCGCTCGGCGGGCGCACCGTCAAAGCTCACCGTCATGGGGTAGTTGCGATAGCGTAGACCAAACTGCTCAAGTCCCGAGAGGGTGTAGAGCGGAGCGCCCGTCAGGCCGGTCTTTTTGCGCAGCTCGGTGGTGCCAAGGCCGATGGCGGCGTCAATACCGACGGAGAGCGTCTGGTCGTAATACTCGACGCCCGCCTCGCCGCTACCGCTTGAGGGGTTCCATGAGCGAATGCGCCCGATGTCCTGACGCTGCAGCTCGCAGGTGAGCAGCGCGCCAAAATCCTTGCCGGAGAAATCGTCGATGCCGAGCGTCTGGGCAAAATCGTTGCCGGAGCCCACGGGCAGGACGGCAAGAGCGGGGCGGGCGCCCTCCGTTTGCGTCATAAGCCCGTTGACGACCTCGTGAATCACGCCGTCGCCGCCGAGTGCGATAACAGTGCGATAGCCCTGAGCCTGTGCGGCCAGCTCCTTGGCGTGTCCCATTCGCTCGGTCAACACCAGGTCAAACTGGGATGCGCGTGCAGTCATGTCCAAAAAGCGTTGCAGGCGCTCGGCAACTTCGTGCGCAGCGCCCGACTGGGCGGCAGGATTGGCGACGATGAGGGTGCGACCAAAATCAGTTGCGTGCATGGGGCGACTCCCGGCGTGTGACATGGCAGTGCGGTCGCGCTCAGGTCGAATTGCCCCCGATTGTGGCTGCACGGCGATTATTACATCTACTCTATCAGGTCGTTGTGGCGCTCGATAGCATCCGCTACCGTACCGCCCTCATCCACAATAAGCGAACGGCGCTTGGGTGAGATGATGCGCTGGGCGGGGTACACGCCGCGGTGTCCGCCGGCGAGATAGCTGATAAAGGCCACGATGACAAAGAACCCGGCGGCCGTGCCGTGGAACAGGTCGATGGCCATCATGCAGGTGGTGATGGGTACGTTGAGGCCGGCGCAGAACACGCCGAGCATGCCGAGAGCCGCCAGAAAACTGGGGTCGAGTCCGGTAAGGCAACCGATCCAGCCACCGAGTGCCGCACCGATGCCAAACAGGGGCGTGACCTCGCCGCCTTGGAAGCCCGCGCCCAGGGTAAGCGCTGTGACGACCAATTTGATGGCTGCGTCCGCCAGGGTGGTGTTGCCTGCAAATCCGGCACCGGAAAGCCACGTGGAAAGGCCAGCGTAGTCCCAGGCGTCGAGGAGGGCATAGGCGGCCAAAACCACGAGTGCGCCTATAAGTGCGCGAACAAGGTAATTGGTGATAAAGCGACCGTACAGGCTCTTGACGGTTCGAACCGACCAGGCAAAGAGGCGTGCCGTCAGACCGAAGATAATGGCGCTGACAACAACGATGACGACCGTTTTGGGCGTCATGGCGGGAACGCTGGCGATGACATTCGCCTCGTACTCGGTACCCAGGGCGAGCGACGTAAAGTAGCCGGTAAACGATGCGACGAGGCAGTAGATGCCTGCGGCGTAGTCGATTTTGCCGATAAAGCACATCTCCATGCCAAAGAAAGCCCCGGCGAGAGGCGATCCGAACACGGCGCCAAAAGCGGATGAGATGCCGGCGAGCATGAGGTCGTGGTGATCATGCTTTTTGAGGTGGGCGAGGCTCGAGATGTTGCTGGCGATGGTGCCGCCAATCTGCACCGCAGCTCCCTCGCGACCGGCCGACCCGCCCGTGAGATGCGTGAGCGTGGAGCAGACGAAGGTGAGGACGGCCATGCGCATATGGATGAGGCGTGTGCCCAGAGCGGAGTCGATGACCAGGTTGTTACCTCGTTTGGCAGCAAGGCCGTGGTTTTTGTACACCCATGCGGTGGCAACGCCCACAACGGGAAGCAGTGCGTAAATCCATGCATGGTGTTCGCGATAGTCGGTCGCGATATTCAGCGAGGCCAAAAACGCCCAAGCGGCAACGCCCATGGCGAGCGAGACGATGACGACGAGTACGAGCAACTTGGCGCTCGCGAGTAGGTTGCGGGCGTTACGGCGCGTGTCGGCAGCCAAGAGATGCTCGGAGCGGGTGAGTTGTTGCCTGCCTGCCATGATGACGTCGTTCAGGGAGAAAAAGCCGCCGTCGTCGAGCGGCTGGGAATGATCCTGCGCCTCGTTTGCGCTTTCGGTTTTGTCGGTAAAAGCCATACGTTCCTCTTTTTGGTTGCAACACGAGCATTATAGAACGCGGTAAACGCGACGAGCCGGTGGGTTGGTTTCCATTCCGTTTCGCGGCCTGCAACCGACAGGTGTATTTGCGGGTACAGGCCAAGTCGCGGTTGCGCGTCGGGGGATTATACTGAGACAAGCATAAAGAACCGGCGCCCCTGTTGTGCGCCGTAGCATTAAGAGGTGCACATGGCAGAGAAACTCATTCCGCTGGAGGACGCGCAGTCGATTGTTCTGTCGCACGTTGCTCCGACAGATCACATCGAGATCCCGGTATGGCAGGCGGCTGGTTTTCCCTTGGCCGAAGACGCGGTGGCCGATATCGACATCTCGCCGTTTGCCAACAGCGCTATGGACGGATATGCCGTGCGCTCGTCGGACTTGGCGCAGGCATCTAGCGAGGCGCGGGTGACGCTCGACGTTATCGGACACGAGGCCGCGGGCCATGTATTTGAGGGCGCAATCGGCGCGGGTGAGACGGTCCGCATCATGACGGGCGCTCCGGTACCCGAAGGTGCCGATGCCGTAGTGAAATACGAGATCGTCGACGTGCTCGATGGCGACGGCAACGAGGGCTCGCGTGTGAGGTTCTCGGCGCCTGCCAAGGTAGGGGAGAACGTTCGCTCTGCCGCCGAGGAGGCCCATGCCGGCGATGTTGTGATGCACGCCGGCGAGGTCGTGGCGCCGGCGGGCGCGGGTCTGCTGGCAAGCGCCGGGTATGCGAGCGTGAAGGTGCACGCTGCCCCGCGTGTGGGCATCATCTCGCTGGGCACGGAACTGGTCGCACCGAGCAACGTGCCGGCGCGCGGGCAGATTCGCGACTCCAACTCGTCGGCGTTGATGGCCGAAGCACTCGATGCCGGCGCCGAGCCGGTGTTCTTTGGCATTGCGCCCGATGATGAGCAGGCGATTGCCGAGCTGGTGCATCGCGCGGTGCAAGAGTGCGATTTTGTCATTACGAGCGGCGGCGCCTCGGCGGGTGACTACGACTACGTGACGGCGCTCGTCCGGCGCGAGGGCGAGGTGCTGTTTGACCGCATCTCGATGCGTCCGGGCAAGGCCATCACGTTTGGCTTGCTCGGGGGTAAGCCCTACCTGGGGCTTTCAGGCAATCCGGCCGCGGCGTATGTGGGCTTTGAGATGCTCGCCCGTCCGGCGATCCGCAAGATGCGCGGCTTTGCCGAGGGCGTGCGTCCCGTGCAGCAGGCGACGCTCACGCACGGCGTGAAAAAGCGACAGCATCGCCGCTTCTTCGATCGCGCCACGGTTTCGCGCGACCCCGAGACCGGTGAGCTGTTGGTGACTGAGGCCAAGACGCAGAATTCGGCGCTGCTCGGCACGATGCAGCGGGCCAACTGCCTGCTGCGTATTAACGAGGGTCCGTGCGACCTTGCGGCGGGCGATGTCGTGGACGTTGTTCGCGTCGACCTGCCCGAGGGCGCCGTGTTGTAGGAGGAATGCTATGGAACTGAAGATATCGATCGTGACGTGCTCGGATACGCGTGATCTTGTCCAGGACGAGGCTGGAGCCGCACTCGAGGAACTTATCGAGGCGCAGGGCTGGACGGTCGCCTCACATGTGGTCGTGCGCGACGACGTCAGCGAAATCGGTGATGCCATTGTGGAAGCCGCCGATGAGTGCCACGCCAATGTCGTGCTCACCTGCGGTGGCACGGGGCTTTCGATGCGAGATGTGACGCCCGAAGCGACGCGTGCCGTCTGCGACCGCGATGTACCGGGTATTGCAGAGGCAATCCGTGCGTACTCCATGACCAAGACGCGCCGCGCTATGCTCTCGCGCGCCGTGTGCATGCAGCGTGGGCATACGCTTGTCATCAACTTTCCGGGATCCACGAAAGCGGCCCGCGAAAGCTGGGAGGCCGTGAGCGATCAGCTGGAGCATGCGGCCCAAATGACGGCGGGCGGCGGGCACGCCAAATAAGCGGTTTACCTGCGGCGGAGCGACCTTACGGGCTGCTCCGCCTTTTTTATGCAGCGACAGTGCGGGCCGTCTCATTGTTATTGGTAAAAGAAAATTATCAGGGGAGAGATAATTATCATAAACATTATTCGCGTAAAAGTATAATCTAGTAACAGAATAAAGCCTGCGGCGGGGTGCCCGGGTGTGCCTTTCGAAAGGGTTGAACATGGTCGATATGGTTTCTCGCCGCGGATTCGTCTCGCTCTCTGCTGTCGCCGCTGCCGGCCTTGGCCTTGCCGGCTGCTCCGGCAACAAGACGTCTGAGCCGACTGGCTCCGATGCCGGCTTCGCTAAGGCCTCGTCCAAGAAGGCTGTCGAGCTGCAAGTCTTTGCTGCCAACTCGCTCGAGAAGGCCCTGCCCGAGGTTCAGGAGCTCTACACCGACCAAACCGGCACCACCTTTGCCGACGCGCAGTTTAAGGGCTCCGGCGACCTTGTCGAGCAGATGCGCGCCGGTGCCGACGTTGACGTGCTCATCACGGCCTCCAAGGGCACCATGGATGACGCCGAGGCCGCCGAGCTTGTCGACGCCGACACGCGTGAGGACATGTTCGTCAACGACCTCGTGATCATTCGCGCTGAGGGCTCCGACACCAAGATCGAGGCCATCGCTGACGTCGCGAATTTGGACGGCAAAATTGCCATTGGCGACGCCAAGACCGTCCCCGCCGGCACGTACGCCAACCAAGCGCTGGCTTCCGTGGACCTCTACACCGGCACCGAGGGCGACGACGGCGAGTATGCTCCCGAGATCGCCGACAAGGTAGCGCTGGCCGACAAAGTTGGTACCGCCGCCGCCTATGTGTCCACAGGCGACTGCGTGGCCGGTTTTGTCTACAGCTCTGACATCTTCCGCTACGACGGCATCGAGGAGGCCTTCGTGTGCCCCGAGGATTCGCACAAGCCCATCGTGTACCCGGGTGCCGTTGCCGAGAGCTCCGAGCACGCCGACGAGGCCAAGGCGTTCATCGACTTCTGTCTGACCAACAAGAAGGCGCAGAAGATTTGGGCTAAGTACGGCTTTGAGCTTTCCGAGTAGTGCGGCTTGGCGCGATAATTCCATCGTTTTGTGTTTCACTCCGTCCTTGTATTCGCTTGGAGCTTTTCGTGCTTAAAAGATTCCGCATGCTTGTCGCCTGTGCTTTGACCCTCGCGCTTTGCTGGGTGCCGGGATTTGCGTTTGCTGGGGACGCTGAGGACGGGGCCCAGGTTGCTGCGACCGCTCATGGGCTTTCCTATGGGATCGAGGGTTTTGAGCGGTTGGCCAAGGGGACCGCTCGTGCCATGGAGGGCCAGCCTGAGGGCTACCGGTTTCCCGTTGACGAGGACGTGGACCTTGTAGTGGCGCCCGCTGCCGATCGCGTTGTGGTGTGGATATCGCCCAAGGCAGTCGAGAAGTATGGATTGGATCCGCAGGACAACGAGTGCGTATCGGGTCTCAAGGCCCTTGTCTGTGAGCTCGACAGCGCAAACTGCATGGGAGGTGCGCAGCTAGGGGACGTGGATCTTCCTTGGTATGTCACGGCGGAAACAACGTTTGATGCCGGCTGGTATACCTATGGCTTTGATGTGCGTGGTGCGGATGGGGACCGCTATGTGGTGATTGCATCAGCCTCGGGTGATGCCAAGGGCGGCGCGCGTTGGCTTGATAGCGCTCAAATGGTAGAGGCGTCGTCTGTCGCGTTGCGGGATGAGCAGGGGCCCTTGACCTCTCTGGCTTCCTTTTTGGGCGACATCGACTATCGCCCGTTTTGGGTGTCCGTTAAAACGAGCGGCCTTGCCCTGCTGATCTCCTTTGCGCTGGGCCTGTTCGCCGCGTGGAAGACTATGGGTACCTCGAGTCGCATCAAGGGCCTGCTCGATTCGGTCTTTACGATTCCTATGGTGCTGCCGCCCACGGTTTGTGGCTTTCTGCTCCTCATGCTGTTTGGCCGCTCGACCGGGGTGGGCCAGTGGCTCATCGCGCATGGCATCTCGATTGTCTTTACGTGGCCGGCGGCGGTGATCTCTGCCGTGGTGGTGTCGTTCCCGCTCGTCTATCGTACGGCACTCGGAGCCTTCGAGAGCCTCGACACGCAGATGCTCGACGCCGCGCGAACCTTGGGATGGTCCGAGTGTCGCATCTTTACCAAGCTCATGATGCCGCTCGGCTGGCCCTCGATTGCCGCCGGCACGGTGCTCGCCTTTGCCCGCGCGATGGGCGAGTTCGGCTGCACCCTGTTCTTTGCGGGCAACTACGCCGGTATTACGCAGACCATTCCCATCGCCATCTACTTTGAGTGGATGGGCGGCAACACGTCGGTGGCCCTCTTTTGGGTCGTCGTCGTGATCGTGTTTAGTTTCCTGGTCATTTTGTTCATCAATATGTACACGGCGCATTCGCAAAAGTACCGCGAGCGCGGCCTGTCCCGCGCGGAGCGCAAGCAGGCCAAGCGGCTGGGCAGCCAGACCGATTCGCTCGACCCGGTCGGCGGCGATGCCTTGCGCATCGATCGCGAGGCGCTGGCCGAGCTTATGCGCGATGATACGGTCGCAAAGGGAGGTCGATAAGCCATGTCGCTTGTTCTGGATATCAAAAAGCGCTATCCGGGGTTCACCCTCGACATCCAACTCGAAGCCGGCGAGGAGTGTGTGGCGCTGCTGGGCGCCTCGGGTTGCGGCAAGAGCTGTACGCTGCGCTGCATTGCCGGTGTGGAGACGCCCGACGAGGGCAAAATCGTCGTCAACGGCGTGACCTTTTTTGACTCGGTCGCGGGCATCAACCTGTCGCCCCAGGAGCGCAAATGCGCCCTGCTGTTCCAAAACTATCAGCTGTTTCCCAGCATGACGGTGGCCGATAACGTGTGCGCCGGCGTAGAGGGTGCAGGCGACGCCGCGGCGCGCAAGCAACTTGCCGAGCGCTACCTGGGTATCTTTGGACTGGCCGACTTTGCCGACCGCTATCCCGCGCGTCTCTCGGGCGGCCAGCAGCAGCGTGTGGCGCTTGCCCGCATGGTGGCGGCGCATCCCGGCATCTTTATGTTCGACGAGCCCATGAGTGCGCTCGATGCGTACCTCAAGAGCGCGCTTGAGCAGAACATGCTCGACCTGTTCGACGTATGCAACCGCACCGTGCTCTACGTGAGTCACGATATCGACGAGGCGTGCCGTCTGTGCGAGCGCATCTGCGTTATGCATAACGGGCATGTGGAGGAGATCGGCTCCATCGAGGACGTTGTCCGCCGTCCGCAGACGCTGGCGGCACTGCGCCTGACGGGCTGCAAGAACACAAGCCGGGCGCGCAAGATCGGGCTTCAGGAAGTTGAAGCCCTGGACTGGGGCATGATCTTTAACGTGGGTCGCGAAGTACCCGAAAACGTGGCGTACCTGGGTATTCGCGCAAGTTACTTCCATGTTGACAACCGTGCCGAGCGGGGTCGCAACAGCTACGATTTGCATGTGGCCCGTGTGAGCGATTCACGCTTTGAACGGCTGGTGCTGTTGGACGTGCCACGTGTCGATGCGCCCACGCGCCTGCAGTGGAAGGTCAACAAGGTGGGCGTACCTGTAGAGGAGTTGCCACAGGCGGGGGAGACCTTGCGCATGCATTTTGATGCGAGCAGGATTCATTTGGTTTGTCGATAGCGCCGGGTAATGCCGTCGGGGGATATAAGCCTCGGCGGCTTTGTTTTTGCCGTTCGCCGAATGAGGGATGACAAACTCTTATCAATCAAGATAATAATTTATTGAATGACGGAACACGACGCTGTCGTACGAATGTCAACGGTGTTCGAATGGTCAATGACCGTTGATATAGTTGACTTCAACTTGTTAAGGAGGGTGCGCACATGCCGCAGACGACATACATTCGCCGCGTTGCCGCGCGCGCCCTGTATATGGCTCGGAGTCGCATATGAGCAGGTATGTTCACGGCTCCGGGAGAGACGACGCACAACTAAATAACCGAACGCAAGGCAGGTTCCCCAAAATTCCGGGTTTAGGCGCGGCTGGGTTTTCGCCACCCACCGTGCAGCAATACCGTAGCTATTCATTTTTGGTTCGAGAGGGGAACCGTTATGGCTGAAGAATTTGATTTCCATCCGATGTGGGAGAGCCTCGGCATGAATCTTGCCGACCACGACATGCTGCTGGGTGCCGTGGGCCAGATGTACGGCGATATGTTCCTGACGCAGAACAATCGCCCCAAGTCCACGTCCTACCTGGATTTTGTCGCCACCAACATCCACAGCGGCCGCATTAAGGAGATGCTCGACAAGAAGGAAGCCGGCGAGGCCACCAAGATTGTTGGCAGCTTCTGCGTCTACGTGCCCGAGGAGATTGTGCTCGCCTGCGACGGTATCCCCGTGGGTCTGTGCTCGGGTGCCGATTGGGCAACCGATAAGGTCGAGGAGCATCTGCCGCGCAACACCTGTCCGCTTATCAAGAGCTTTGCCGGCTTTAAGCTGGGTGAGGTCTGCCCCTACATTGAGTCGAGTGACCTAGTGGTAGGCGAGAACACCTGCGATGGCAAGAAGAAGGCCTACGAGTTCTTTGCCACGCAAAAGAACATGTACGTCATGGATATTCCCAACGTGCACGACGAGTCGACGCTCGTGACCTGGAAGGCCGAGGTTAAAAAGCTCGCCGCCAAGATTGAGGAAGAGTGTGGCGTCACGATTACGCCTGAGCGTCTGAAGGCCGCCATCCGCGCCGTCAATGAGAAGCGTCGCGCCCTGCAGCGCCTCGCTGCCACGCGCGCTGCCGACCCAGCGCCCATTAGCGGTCTCGACAGCCTGCTGACCGTTCAGGCCGCCTTTATGGACGACACGCCGCGTCTGACCGGAGCCATCAACGATATGGCGGATGAGTGCGAGCAGCGTGTCGAGGCCGGCGAGGGCGTGGCGCCCAAGGGGACCAAGCGCATCCTGTACACCGGTACGCCCATGGCCGTGCCCAACTGGAAGCTGTTCAACCTCATCGAGAAAGCCGGCGGCGTTGTGGTAGGCGAGGAGTCCTGCACGGGTTCTCGCTATTACAAGGACTTGGTCGATGAGTCCGGTGAGACGGTCGACGAGATGCTCGATGCCATCGCCGAGCGCTACTTTAAGATCAACTGTGCCGTCTTTACGCCCAACGACCAGCGTATGAAGGACATTGTCCAGATGGCCAAGGACCTGCATGCCGATGGCATCGTCGACGTGGCCTTGCAGTTCTGCACGCTCTACGAGATGGAGTCGTTTGCCGTGGAGAAGGCCGCCGAGGAGGCAGGCATTCCGTTTATGCGCATCA
>UROC01000045.1 GCA_900549345.1 uncultured Collinsella sp. | reverse complement strand
TAACTCGAGGGCAAGAGGGCAGCCGGTCGTGTCAATTCCGGTCTAACAGAGCCTTCTAAAAAGCAGTTTGTTATTCCCGTCGCAACGTTCTTCCTGAGCGAGCTGCTGATCATTGTCGCTGTCCCCTACGGCCCCATGCATCAATGGCTCTACTACACGATGCGTCAGGCATTCCTTGTATTTGTGGGGCTCTATATCTTTTGGACGGCACGCAAGAGCACACAAGTCGAGCTGAAGGCACGCGTTAACAACCAACGAAAGCACCTGATTATCGGCGCTATTCTGGTCGGGTGCATCGTTGCCGAGGATTTCTACAACATCCTTGTTGTTCCCATGAGCCTGGCACCCTCTTGGCTGCAGCTGTACCTGTCCGAGCGCAACTTTAGCGAGAACATCTTTGCGTGCTACTTTGCGATTCTGCTGATCATCTATGCCTATCACGTGCTTTCGATTCGCATGCAGGAGGCGCCCGAGGAAAAGAACGTCAGCGATCTTGATCGACACATCGAAGAGCAGATGCCCTTCTATCGCAACGCCTACAAGCTCTCCAACCGCGAGACCGAAGTCATGCGTCTGGTTGTGTTGGGCAAATCGAACCAAGAGATCGCTGACGAGCTCTTCCTTGCCGTGGGTACCGTCAAGACCCACATCCACAACATCCTGGTCAAAACCGAGCAGCAAAACCGTACGACCCTGATCCTCCACTTTTGGAAACGATAACCTACCAAAAAGGGACAGGTTTATTTTGGCAGGTTTTATCTGGACAAACGTCGGCCGCTGCGAGGGAGTTGCCTTCCCTCGCAGCGGTCTTCTAGCAGCAAAAACCAAGTGAGTAGACTTCTTGCAGGAGGCAGAGCACACCCCAAATCGCCACAGCGCTGACCTGCGGTTTTACCGAGCATTTGTCGCGATGTGCTCGGCAGATCCAAAAAAGTCTACTCACTTGCATCTGAGGCGTACCGGAAAGGCAAAAAACCGCCGCGGAAGGGGGCCGACTCCCTCCGCGGCGGTTGTTTGCGTTGGTTTTGCGACGGTTTTGCCCGTCTGCTACTCGCTGTAACGGGTGGCGATGGCAGCTTGTACCATGCCGGTGCTCATGAGGTAGGTCACCAGGAAGTAACCACCATAGGCCGCCAGGAAGATCGCACAGGTGAGGCCCACGGTACCGCCGATGCTCATGTTGCCAAACGTGCTCACCAGCTCGATGATCACCTTGAGCGCCACAAAGGAGTGCGCCAGACCCACTGCCAGCGGGAACAGGAAGAACACCGCTTGCTGCGCCATCACCGAATGGCGAATCTGGCGGTCGTCACAGCCGATCTGCGCCAGCACGCGATAGCTGCGGCTGCCATCCGCCACGTTGGAGAGCTGCTGGATCGATAGAATTGCCGCGCACGCAACGACCAGCACAAAGCCGATGTAGATGGCTAGGTAGCTAATCATGCCGTTCATCTGCGCCGCCTGCGTATAGATCTCGGAGCGTGTCATGAAGACTCCCCACGACCCCGGCTCCTTGCCGTCAACGAGCAGATTGTCGAGCATGGTGTATTTAATGCTCTCGTCTGCCTTGGTCACATCCATCCCCTGCTTGTAGTTAACGAGCAAATTACTGGCATACGGCTGCAGGTTAAGCTGGGACAACAGCTCGTCGGCAACGACGACGGTACCCGGATTACTGCCCATCGCCGAGTTGGCGATGGCCGCCGTATCTTCGTCCGACTTATCGGTTGCGGGCTTGAGCGTATGCCCGCCCAAGGTAAGGGCATGGCCGCCGGCCATATACTTGGTGTACATGTCGACCAACTCGCCGCCCATATCACACGTGAGCAGATACTGGTCGCGGCCAATGCTCACCGGCTCCTCGCCCATCATCTGGCGCAGTTTGTTGTACTGGCTCGCCGGCGTCACAAACAGGCCCATATCATCGGCGTTGCTTCCCTCGAGCGCCTTGGGAAGCTTTTCGCCCATGGCCTTGCACATCTCACCCGCCACCACCGAGGGGCCCGAGCCGCCAAGCGGGTAGCTCAGATACGAATCGATCTGCACATGCTCACCGGCAACATCGGCGATATTGACCTTCTTGCCGGTCTCGTCGTTGTTGTCCGCCGACTTGCGCTCGCCATGCCATGCAGCGTACAAATCGACCGTTGCATCGGCCAGCACCATGCGATCGGCCTCAGACGGATTGACATACTCCTTGTAGTAGTCGAGCGTTTCGGGCGTGTAATAGATATACGTCTGACACACGTCAACAGGGTTATAGCGCTCCAGATTCTCGTTCATCACGTTGGCAATCGACATACCGCACGTCACCGAGGTAATGGCAAGGAACAGAATCATCGCGATGACGCCCATCGAAAAGCACACCGTATTGACCTTGGCCGAAAGCTGACGCACGGTAAACATATTGAGGCCGCGCCAATACACGCTGCGCAAGCTCTGCAGCAGCTTGATAAGCATGCCCGAGAGTCCCCAGAACAGCGCAAAGGTGCCCACTGTAACCATAGCGGTCGTAATGCCAAACTGGCTCATGGCCTCTTGCGGCTTGCTGTCCGTCGCGGTTAGCGGGAACCCATCACGTAGCAGACGGTAATAGGCCACGCCCACAAGCACTACGCCCGCGGCAAAGATGGCAATCGCGATCCAGGGGTTGCGCGTCTTGATGCTCTCGTTGCGACGCTCGGCACCCATAAGCTCGATGAGTTTGGTACGGCGCACGGCGCGAAGGTTCAGCAGCAGCGTGAGCACAAACATTACGAGCATGCAGACAAGGGTCAGGTTGAACGCATGCACCGAGAAAAAGAAGTGGAAATTGGCGATCTGTGTCTTAAAGAGCGAGGCCGTAAAGAACGTCATGAGCTGGGAGAGTCCCACGCCCAGCACAATACCGGCGACAAAGGCCACGACCGATACTATCACGGTCTCGAGCACCATGATCGTGGCGACGCGCCCGCGCCCCATGCCGAGCACCTGGTACAGGCCAAACTCCTTTTTGCGGCGTTTCATGATGAAGTTATTGGCATACACCATCAAAAAGGCCATGACACCGGCCAAAAAGTACGTCAGGTAACCGAGCATGCTGCCCATAACCTGCGCCAAGCCCTCTTCATCGATTCCGGCGATGTCGACCTGCATCGAGATGGTGTTAAAGGCATAGAAGACCGTGACGCCCAGGGTGAGCGTCAAAAGGTAGACGAGGTAGTCGCGGCCGGCGCGGCGGACGTTGCCCCAAGCGAGTTTACAGAGCATCGGAGCCCTCACCGCCCATCATGGCAACGACCTCCATAATGCGGTCGAAGAACTCTCGGCGGTCGGTGTCGCCGCGGCGCAGCTCGGTGAAGATCTTGCCGTCGCGAATAAACAGCACACGGCTCGTGTAGCTGGCGGCAAAGCTGTCGTGCGTGACCATGAGTACCGTGGCGCGCAGGCGGCGATTCAGGGCCTCCAGGCTCTCGAGCAGCAGACGAGCGCTTTTGGAGTCGAGGGCGCCGGTGGGCTCGTCGGCCATAATCATAGTGGGGTCGGTGACGAGCGCGCGAGCCGCGGCAACGCGCTGCTGCTGACCACCGGACATCTGGTAGGGATACTTGTCGAGCACCTGGCTGATGGACAGGCGCGCTGCCACATCCTGCACGCGGGTCGAAATCTCTGCCGAGTTTGCGCGGGCGATGGTGAGCGGCAGGGCGATGTTCTCGCGTGCCGTGAGCGTATCGAGCAGGTTGGAGTCCTGGAAGATAAAGCCGAGCTCCTCGCGGCGGAACTGCGAAAGCTTGGCCTGCTTCATGCGCGTCGCGTCCTGGCCGTTGATGCGGATGGTGCCACTCGTGGCGCTATCGATGGTCGACACGCAGTTGAGCAACGTCGACTTGCCCGAGCCCGAGGCGCCCATGATGCCAACAAATTCGCCGCGGTTGACGGTAAAGCTGACGTCGTTGAGCGCGCGGGTCACGTTGCCCAGCGCTCCATATACCTTTTCGAGATGCGCGACCTCCAGTACCGGGGTCGCCATGTGCGTGGTTTGCATACCGAGTCCTTTCTTGCGATTAGTCTACGGCATCTATAGTCGCAAGAAGCCGAGTCGGCTACCATCGATATGGCTTACGCTTGCCTTACCGTTGCGTAAGGTAAGCGTAGTCTGCCACGTGTTGATGTTGAGAGAGGACTCCTGTTGAAGACTGTTCATGTTGCCGCCGGGATCATTCGCAAGGAAGGATCCGACGAGCTACTGGCTGTGCAGCGCGGCTATGGCGACATGCAGGGACTATGGGAGTTCCCCGGTGGCAAGCTCATGCGCGGCGAGACGCCCGAGGACGCCGTACGCCGCGAGCTCATGGAAGAGCTGCAGGTAAAAGTCACCAACCTGCGCGATTTCTATACCGTTGAGTATGACTACCCCGATTTTCATCTCTCCATGGAGTGTTACTACTGCTCGTTGGCAAAAGAGTCTGGCGAGCCCCAGAAACATGACCGTCAGCTTGATATCCGCTGGATTCCACGCACCTCGCTTGCCACCGTTGAGTGGATGCCCGCCGACAAGGGGCTCATTGATGCCCTGATTGAGCTGAAGGAAGACCGGTTCGAGGCCAACGGCACTGCCAACAACGCCGAGGCCACCGCGACCGACGAGCCCGCCACCAAGCCCAAGCGCGCACCTAAGCGCCGCAGCAAGAAGCGTCCCAAGCCCGGCCTGCTCGACGGCATCGATACCTCGGACCTCTCCGCTGACGAGCGCGAACTGGTCCGCCGTCGCGCCGCCATCAAAAAGTCCATGAAGGGCAACAAGCGCGCCAACACCAAGCCCGAGCTGCTCGTACGCCAGCGCCTGCGCGCAGCAGGACTCACGGGCTACCGCCTGGAATGGAAGGTACCCGGCAAGCCCGACATCGCTTTCCCCGGGCGCAAGATTGCCATCTTCGTCAACGGTTGTTTTTGGCATCGCTGCCCCAAGTGCAATCCGAGCCAGCCCAAGCGCAATGTTGAGTTTTGGGAGGCAAAGTTCCGTCGCAACGTTGAGCGCGACCGCACCGCCGCGGCAGCACTCACTCAAATGGGCTGGACGCCCATAACCATCTGGGAATGCGAACTCAAAAAGGACCGCATCGACGCCACCATGGAAAAGGTCATCGAGCAGGTGCGCGCCGCAAAGCCGCAGTGTTAGGAACGAGCCATCCACACGCCCCACACAGGCGAGCCACATCCGCGCCACAAACCTTAGAAAGCCCTTAAGCCCCCAACCTTTCAAGAGTGTTATGTAATAGCTTTGACCTGCGGTTTCATAGTTACATCAAACCTGATTAAGCCTTTCTTTAGCGCTTCTTTGCAACAGCCGCGGCATAATACTGCCAACGCACGGGACCTAGCAGCACACCCTGTGCGCAACCTTTTGGTGGACATCGAGGAGGCCGCATAAGCATGCATTCTTCCAATGACGCAACACAGCAGCCATCCCTAAAACATGCAGGCCTTTTCTCCTTCCCCCCGACACAGAGAAACGGTCTCCTCGACTCCCCAACCTCACAGCAAAAACGCTCAACCGATCAAAGCCTCAACCTGCGAGCATCGTTCGAAAAGCTCCAAACATCCCTAGACAAGGCGTTCCCCGAACAGGCAAGAGCAATCTAAGCCCATTGCGCTTTATACTGATGCCATGCGAAACATGGATCACATAGAATTGCACCGCGGAGGACGCGAGGAAGCGTTTCCCGAGACCGCCGAAGACTGGCCCTATATTGCCGAACGCGCAGAATTCGCTCGCTATCCGGGCAATTCCGTCCCCTGGCACTGGCATTCCGAAGTCGAGCTTTTCTACATGGAGCAGGGAGCGATTGACTATCGAACGCACGCGGCTCATGAGCACGTACGCTTTGAGGAAGGGTCCGCCGGCTTTATCAACGGCGGCGTTTTGCACAGCACGCTGCAATCACCCAATTCGGCGCCAGCCATTCAAATGCTGCATATCTTTCAGCCGTCGATGCTCGGCGATCCCGCGGGACGTCTCCAAAAGCGCTATATCAATCCTTTACTGCAATGTCGAGGCGTCGATGTGCTCAAATGGTCGCCCACCAATCCCGACGATATGCCCTTTATCGATTTGCTGAAGAGCTCCTTTAGCCACGACCTTCAACGGCCGCAGAACGAGATGGCGCTTCGAAATAGTTTGTCAGAGCTCTGGATTCAGATTAACGCCAAGACCGAACCGCTCTTTTCCTCCGACGGCGCCTCTTGGATGACCAGCCGCGACGTACAGTTCAAGGCAATCCTGGACTTTATCCGCGCAAACTATGCAGCCGCTATAGATGTGCCCCAGATGGCATCTGCAGCCGGCGTAAGCGAAAGAGAGTGTTACCGCATTATCAAAACTTGTGCAGGAACGACCCCGGCGGCATATCTACGCGCATACCGCATAAACCGTGCTTGCGAACTTTTGGCACACACCACGCGAACGGTACAGACAGTCGCGCGCCAATGCGGATTTATAACAGCAAGCCATCTTGGCCAGGTATTTAAAGAACAAATGGGGTGCACTCCTTCGAGCTATCGAGCAGCGAGGCAGAATCTCGATAGCACCAGGCAGAAATCCCGCTAACCCTTCTTCTGTCACTGCATCAAACTTGCAGGCAAACAACAGAGAGGAGCAATCATATGAAGCACTTTGACCATATCGTATTTGACGTTGATGGGACATTGGCAGATACAGAAGAAAGCGTTCTGTCATCGCTTGTCCAGATTGTCCAAGAAGAGACCAGCAAAACGCTTCCCCGACACGAGCTTGACTTTGCCCTCGGCATACCCGGCAAGGATGCCCTTGAGAAACTTGGGATCTACTCGCAGGCAACGTTGGATCGCTGGTGCCAAGTTGCCGCCAGCTTTAAAAGCACCATCAGCGTGTTTCCAGGTTTGCTTGAAGTCATCGCAACACTCGCCGATAGCGGCTGCAAACTTGGCATCGTCTCCTCACGTGCGCGCGACGAATACGCAAAAGAAATTGCACCCCTTGGTTTCGATAAGTATTTTGAGCACATCATCCTTGTCGAAGACACAACCGAACATAAACCCGCACCCGCACCCATGCTCGAATATCTCCGACGTGCGGGCGCGAATCCTGGCAACGTCGTCTACGTTGGCGACACCGTCTACGACGAACAATGCGCAACTTCAGCAGGGGTCAGTTTTGCCCGAGCAGCATGGGGATCACACCAAGATATCCCAAACGCCACCTACAACCTCAAAACCCCCAACGACCTACTAACCCTAACAACCAAATAACCCACGCGCCCCACCCTTTCAGCCCCAACACCACAAGGGCGATTGAGCAGAACGGCTTGGGCGGGTCCCCGTACTTAGTTTCCAAAATCATTCCGCAGCGCGAAGGCTTCTTATTATTTTCCGCCCTAACGCCACAAGGGCGACGACCTCGAGTAGGTCAACTTGGGAGGGATGAGGGCTTAGTTCCCCAATCTTTCCGCAGGGGGCAAAAAGCCTCGCCGCACGAAGTGCGCAGCGAGGCTTTTTGCATGCCCGAGGACGATTGGGGAACTAAGCCCTCATCCCTCCCCGGGATCTATTTTGAGTCGGAGTACCCTTGCTGTTACTCTGCTTTGCCCACAGAGTTGAGGTTGGTCATGCGGATCTTAACCAGCTCGGTGATCTCACGCATGCCCTCCTTGGCCGGCTTCTTGGGATCGAAGCAGGCGGGGTTCTCGGCCATGTAGGCCATGAAGCCCTTGGTGTAGGCCTGACGCAGCTCAGTGGCGTAGTTAACCTTGCAGATGCCGTTCTTCACGGCCTCGGCAACCTGCTCATCGGGCACACCGGAGGTGCCGTGCAGGACCAGCGGCACGTCGACGGCGTCGCGGATGGCCTTGACCACGGACTGCTCGATGTGCGGATCGCTCGTGTACACGCCGTGGCTGGTGCCAACGCCAATAGCGAGGGAGGTGCAGCCAGTGCGCTCGACGAACTCCTTGGCCTCGGCAGGATCGGTGTAGGGGCTCTCGCCCTCAACCGCGGGACCGTCGTCCTCCTTGCCGCCGACCTTGCCGAGCTCAGCCTCGACAGGCACGCCCATGGCGCGGCCAGCATCGGCGACGGACTTGGTCAGGGCGATGTTGTCCTCGAAGGACTCGTGCGAGCCGTCGATCATGACGGAGGTGTAGCCAGTGCGGAAAGCCTGCATGCAGCGGTCATAGCCATCGCCGTGATCGAGGTGCAGAGCGACGGGCACGGAAGCGCGCTCGGCGGCAGCCTTGACCATGCCGTAGAAGTAGTCCAGACCAGCGGTCTTGATGGTGCCCGGGGTGGTCTGCATGATGACGGGGGACTTGGTCTCCTCGGCAGCGGCCAGAACGGCCATAACAAACTCGAGGTTCTCGACGTTGAACGCGCCGACGGCGTAGTGGCCGGCCTGAGCGTCCTTGAGCATCTTTTCGGTGGTAACAAGTGCCATGAGCGTTTGCTCCTCTCCCTCGCCCGCATCTGGACATCGGGCGTAGTTGTTCACAAGGCGTTTTACCTTGCGTTTTGCTGCGCTCATTGTATGAAATTCAGCGGCTTTGCACGTGCGAGATATTGTCATCGCGCGAGGTTCAACCTTCATTTTTGAAAAGCAAACGGAAGGGATCGAACCCGAGCGCGCGTGTTCGATATTGAGTTTTGAGCCTTGATCGTCTTTCTTTTATAGAAAAGATAAGTAATCGAAAGGTATTTTCTTACTCAAAAAGAAAATGAACGAAAATAGAGTCAACACAATTCCTGCAAATTTCAGACGATGATGGAGCAGATATGGCCCACGCAACAACCCGAGCTTTCGCCGACGAGCGTCGTTCCGCCATCATGGAGATGCTCGATCATAATGCCTCGGTGCAGGTAGCAGAAATCGCCCAGACCTTTGGCGTGTCCTCCGTCACCGCCCGAGCCGACCTGGACGCCCTCGCGGAGTCCGGCAAGCTGCGCCGCACGCATGGCGGTGCCGTATCGCTCCACAAACGCCTGACCGTTTCCACGCAGGATCGCCGCATCAATGTCAACGTCGCCGCCAAGCAGGCCATCGCGCAAAGCGCCATTGAACTCGTCGGCAATGGTGACACTCTGCTCGTCGACTCGGGCACCACAGCGCTCGAGTTCGTCCGGCTCCTCGACCAGCGCGATGGCATCACCGTCATCACGGCCGACATTACCATTGCCGATTACATCGACGAGAGCATGCCCTTAGTCGATGTCGTCATGCCGGGCGGGGCGCTGCGCAAAGGCCATCGTTATCTGTACGGACCGCTCACTATGCAGGCGCTCCAAATGGTCCACGCCGATCTTGCCGTCATGTGCCCTGGAGCTTTTGTTCCCAGCTGCGGCTTTACGACCGACTTTCCGCAGATGGCCGAGACCAAAGCGGCTATGGTCGGTGCCGCCCGTCAAAGCGTCGCCCTTATGGACGCCAGCAAGGTTAACGGACGCGGCATGTACCGCTTTGCCGAGCTGACCGATGTCGACACCATCGTGATGGACCGTGATCCCGATGGCGCCGTCGCCACCTCAATCGCCGAGACCGCCGACGACGCCCGCCCAAATCTCGTCATCGCCGGCGCTTAAACAAAAACCACCACAAAGGTGCCTTTGTGGTGGTTTTCACATCAAAAGCTAACAAATCGCTACTTGGAAAGCTCGTCAGCGAGGGCCTCTATCTGAGCGCGCGAGGTGTCGTTGAGCGAACCCAGGACGGTCACTTTGTTCTGCGTCAGGGTGATGTCATTCATGCCCTCGAGCTCCTTGGTCATAACCTTAGCGGCGGCAGGTGCCCAGGAGCCGGCCTCGACGAGTGCCACCGTACGGTTCTGATAGGCGTGCTCGGCAAGCGTGTGGATAAAGGTGCTCATGAACGGGAAGATCTCGCCCTGATAGGTGATGGAAGCGAGCACCAGACGGTCGTAGCGGAACGCATCCTCAACGGCCTCGGCCATGTCGTCGCGAGCCAGGTCAAAGACGGAGACCTTCTGACCGCGAGCCTCAAGCGCGGATGCGAGCTCCTCAACGGCAGCCTTCAGATGGCCGTACACGCTCGCATAGGCAATCGTGATGCCCTCGTCCTCGGGCTGATAGCTCGACCAGGTGTTGTAGGTGTCGAGGTAGTAGCCCAGGTTCTCGGTCAGCACGGGGCCATGAAGCGGGCAGATGATCTGGATGTCCAGATCGGCGGCCTTCTTAAGCACGGCCTGCACGAACTTGCCGAACTTACCAACGATGCCAAAGTAGTAGCGGCGAGCTTCGCAAGCCCACCCTTCCGGATCCTCGATGTCGTTGGCGCCAAACTTGCCAAAGCCGTCGGCACTAAAGAGCACTTTGTCGGTGGCCTCGTAGGAGAAGAGCACCTCGGGCCAGTGAACGTTGGGAGCGCCAACAAAGGTCAGGCTGTGGCCGCCCAGGTCGAGCACATCGCCCTCTTTGACGACCATCTTGCGCTCGGGGAAATCGGTGCCAAAGAAGTTGACCATCATGCGGAAGGCGCCCATGCTGGCCACGATCTGTGCCTGGGGATAGCGCTCCATAAAGGCGGCGATACCGGCGGAGTGATCGGGCTCCATGTGATGGACGACCAGGTAGTCGGGCGTACGGCCGTCGAGCGCGGCCTCGAGGTTGCCGAGCCACTCGTCGACAAATCCGCCATCGACCGAATCGGCGACAGCGATCTTCTCGCCCAAGATAACGTAGCTGTTGTATGCCATACCGTTCTCGGACACATCGTACTGGCCCTCGAACAGGTCGATGTCATGATCGTCAACGCCAATGTAGCGGATATCCTTGGTGATCTCCATCAGGCAAAGCCTCCTAGATAGACAAATGAACCCGTCTATCATAGCACTCGCCTTCATAGTCACGGCTATCTGCCGGCATCCTTACCGATTGTTATTGATATGCAACGCCGAGCCGTTGACCTGCGAAAACTATGCGCGCGGCGCTGCCGTGGTGTTTCGAACGATGAGCTGACCGGGAATGCGAATGGCGACGGTTTTGTCCGATGCCCCCGCCTTGGGAACTGCGCGCTCGAACACCTCGCGTCCGCGCTGATGCAGATCGAATCGCACGGTCGTGAGCTCGTTATGTGCTACAAAGTCGTCGAGCGAGTCATCGACACCCACCACGCTCACGTCCTCGGGCACGCGCAGACCGCTATCACGCAGCGCTGCAATGGCGCCATTTGCCATCTGGTCGTTTGCCGCGTAAATCGCCGTCATGGTGCGGTCGTGTTCGGCCAGATATCTGCCGGCCTCGTAACCGCTGTTGGCAGACCAGTCGCCCTCGAACGGCGCCTGTGGCTTAATGTGTTTACGCTCGAGCGCATCCTGCCAACCGGCGCGACGAAATTGCTCGTCGACCGAGAACGACGGGCCGCCAATATAGCGAATCTGCTCGTGCCCCAGCTCAAACAGGTGATCCATAAGCAATAGCGAGCAGCCGTAATGATCAGAGTCAACTGTGGTCACGCGCGGATGCGCGTACATGGTAACGATGACCGTGCCAATGCCCGGCAGTGGATCAAACGTCTCAAAATCGGGCGCCATACGACTCATGCCGATGATGATGCCGTCCACGGGCAGCGCGGCCATACGGCGCGTGGCCTCGGCAAGCGAAAACTCCTCGGTCTTGGACATCTCAACCAGCGTGATGGCGCAATTATGCTCACGAGCAGCACTGGCGATGCCGTCGATCATTGAGAGGTTGCCAAACTTGGTAACATCGTTGACGCATAGGCCAACCGAATGGTAACGACCGTCGCGCAGCGAGCGACCGGCATAACTCGGACGAAAGCCGAGCTCTTGCATAGCGGCCTGCACGCGCTGGCGCGTCTGCTCGTTAACGTTGGGCAAGCCGTTGGCGACGCGCGAAACCGTCTGCTGTGAAACGCCAGCAGCGCGGGCGACGTCGGCCATGGAGACCGGACGCGAACTGGTATCGTTGGACGGGCGCCTTGCCACAGGATCACCTTCACCCTTGCGAGATCTGAATAGCGTGAATGCCGGCCCGGGCAGAAATACACCCCGCGCCGAAGCCCACTATCGTCGGACGCATGTTAACGTACTCTACTTTTTCTATCTGCATCTCTTCTGCTTTATAAGTCCATACGGCAGTACCGTTCACGGCTGAATTTCTACCGATTACCAGATTCTCAAAAAGTGATAAGTGTTGTGTTATGAGTACGTTAACATAGCCCGTAACGTGCGGCATCGTAGATGCTGAGTTTATGCCGCTTCAGATTGTTAACGTACTCACTACGACGGAAAACTCGTCAGTATGCGCCAAGGAAAGGACCCTCATGACCACCCCCGACGAAAAGACACTCGCCACGCTCACCAAGCTGTTTGAGGAGGAGTTTGGCCCCATCGGCGATCGCCAGGTGCTCTATGTGCACGCGCCCGGCCGCTCCGAGATCAGTGGCAACCACACCGACCACGAGGGCGGCCACGTTATCGCCGGCTCGCTCGATGTCGCCGTCGACGGCATTGCCGTGGCGACCGATTCCAACAAGGTTCGCGTCGCCGACGAGGGCTATCCTACGTTTGAGATCACGCTCGACACGCTGGATATTCAAGAGTCCGAGAAGGGCACGTCCGCAAGCCTCGTGCGCGGTATGGCCCACGAAATCGCTGCTCTGGGCGTTGAGCCCCAGGGCTTCGACTTTGCCTTTACCTGCTCCGTCCCCTCGGGTGGCGGCCTTTCTAGCTCCGCCGCTGTCGAGGCGGCTTACGGCCGCGCCATGGAGACGCTCTGGGGCGCGCCCGCCATTGAGCCCGTCGCGCTCGCCCAGATGAGCCAGCGCACCGAGAACAACTATTACGGCAAGCCCTGCGGTCTTATGGATCAGGCGGCTGTGTGCCTGGGCGGCCTCGCCTACATGGACTTTGAGGATCAGGCTCAGCCTAAGACCCAGAAGCTCGAGCTCAACTTTGAGGATCACGGCTATGCGCTCGTGCTCGTTAAGGTTGGCGCCGACCATGTGGCGGCTACCGACGACTACGCCGCCGTTCCGCGCGAGATGCAGGACGTCGCCGCCGAGTTTGGCAAGGCACGCCTGTGCGAGGTCAACGTTGCCGACTTTGACGCCAAGCTCCCCGAGCTGCGCGCCAAGCTGGGCGACCGCGCTTGCCTGCGCGCCGTTCACTACTGGTACGAGAACGGCCTGGTCGACAAGCGCTGGGCAGCCCTGAACGCTGGCGACATTGACCAGTTCTTGGTCCTGACGCGCGAGTCCGGCGCCAGCTCTGCCATGTACCTGCAGAATGTTGTTGCCAAGCTGGGTTCCGAGCAGCCTTCCATGTATGCCCTGGCGCTGGCCGAGCACGTGCTCGACGGCCGCGGCGCCGTTCGCATTCACGGTGGCGGCTTTGGTGGCACCATCCAGGCCTTCGTGCCGCTCGAGCTTGTCGACACCTTTATTACCAAGATGAACGGCTGGCTGGGCGAGGGCTCTGCCCGTCACTACGCCATCTCTGACAAGGGGGCTTACGCGGCATGGCTGTAATGACTGACGTGCGAGAGGCCGCGCAGAACCTGATCGAGTACGCCATCCACCGATCGATGATCGGCCAGGACGACCGGATCTGGGCATACAACACCATTTTGGAGTGCATCGGCGCCACGGGCCCCGCACTCGACATGGCTTGGGCACTCAAGACCGAGAAGATTTCGCTCTTGCACCCCGATACACTCCCCGACTTTGACCTGGAGGGCACGCTTGCCGCGCTTTCCGAGGCCGCCGTTACCAACGGTGCCGCCGAGGACACGGCGTCAGGCCGCGACCGCATCGCCATGCGCATCATGGGTGCGCTCATGCCGAGGCCTTCGGTTGTAAACGAGGAGTTCAACGGACGTATGGGCGTCAACGAGCCCCGCGCCGCAACCGACTGGTTCTACGGCCTGTGCTGCGACGCCGGCTACGTGCGCCGTGCCGCCATCGCGCGCAACATCAAATGGAGCACCCCCACCAACTGGGGCAATCTTGAGATCACCATCAACCTGTCAAAGCCTGAGAAGGACCCGCGCGACATTGCCGCGGCCGGCGCCGCAAAGAACACGGGCGAGAAGTATCCCGCCTGCCAGCTCTGCATCGAAAACGAGGGGTATCCCGGACGCTCCGCCGCAGCCGACGGAGGCGCTCATCCCGCCCGTCAGAACCTGCGCGTTATTCCCATTCAGCTTAATGGCGAGCGCTGGGGCTTCCAGTACAGCCCGTACGCGTACTTTAACGAGCACTGCATTGCCATGAGCTCCGAGCATCGTCCGATGCACGTCGACCGCAAGGGTCTGACCTGCCTGCTCGACTTTGTGGACCTGTTCCCGCATTACTTCATCGGCTCTAACGCCGACCTGCCCATCGTAGGCGGCTCAATCTTGTCGCACGACCACTTCCAGGGTGGCGCGCACGAGTTCCCCATGATGCACGCCGCCGAGGTCTCGCAGTTTAGCGTGCCCGGTTTTGACCAGGTCAGCGGCACCGTGCTGCAGTGGCCGCTCTCGGTGCTGCGCCTGCGCACGCATGACCGCGCTCAGCTGCTCGACGCTGCCGAGAAGATTATCCTCGCCTGGCGCGAGTGGACCGACGAGTCGGTGGGCGTCATCGCGCACACAGCCGATGGCGTGGCGCACAACACCGTGACGCCCGTCATCCGCCGCGTGGACTCCCGCGGCAACGCCGGCGGCGAGATTTACGAGGCCTACCTGGCGCTTCGCTGCAACATCACGACCGACGAGCATCCGCTGGGTGTGTTCCACCCGCATGCCGAGTACCACCACATTAAGAAGGAGAACATCGGCCTGATCGAGGTCATGGGCCTGGCCATTCTGCCGCCGCGCTTGGTTCCCGAGCTCGGCGCTGTCCGCGAGCACCTGCTGGCGGCCAAGGCCGATGCCAGCTACGATCTCGCCGGCTCGCTCGAGGGCGATGATCTTTGCCGCAGCCACGCCGCATGGGCCGAGGACGTTTTTGCCCGCCGCGCCGACGAGCTTACGGCGGACAACGCCATCGATATCCTGCACGAGGAGGTCGGCGTGGTGTTTGGCCACGTACTCGACAACGCCGGCGTCTTTAAGTGGGACGAAGCCGGCCGCGCCGCCCAACAGCGCTTTATCGACTCGCTGTAATGATCCCTTGGAGACGGAGGAAAACGGATCATTTCGTCTTCAAGACAACGGCGCCCGCCGGCAACATCGCCGGCGGGCGCCGTTTTT
>UROC01000044.1 GCA_900549345.1 uncultured Collinsella sp. | reverse complement strand
ACCGTAACGTTGACATGCTGGTTCGCGGCACCGAATGCCTTCGCAAGCTCGGCGGACACGTTGTCAAACGAGCCCGCACTTCCGTCAATCGCGGCGTTGATGGCGTCGTTGGCGGCCTTGAGTGCTTCCTTGGAATCACTAATGCCGCTCTCGGCGTGCTCCATCAACTGCTTCGTCGACTCATCGACGGTGCCCGTCTGCTTGAGCATACCGCCCGCCGACGTCAGCGAATCGGACGTGGAGCTCAAAACGCCCGCCAGCGACGTTGCGCTGGTCTGAACGTCCTGCAGGTCCTCGACCGAATCGCCCAGCGTCGAGGACAGATTGGCGATAAAGTTGCTCACCTGGTCGGTACTCATATAGTCGAGCAGGCTGGACACGGTCTTAAGGCCGATGGTCGTGATGGTCTTGGTAAAGGTCTCGTTGACCTGACTCTGGACGGCGCTCGAACCCTTTTCAGTCACGATCTGTGCGATGGCGTTGGCCTTCTGGTTCTCATAGAACTCGATATCGGCGTGCTTCACCTCGGTCGAGAAAAGCGTCATCATGTCGGCGCTAAACGTTTTAGGGATAACGACGGCAGCGTAGTACGCGCCCGACTTAACGCCCTCAATCGCCTTATCGCGGTCGTTGAGGACGACCCAGTCGAAGTTCTCGTTGCCGCGCAGGGTGGCGGTTACGTTTTCGCCCACGTTGACCTCGACGGGAATCAGATCGCTCTCGTAACCCTCATCGGTGTTGACCACTGCAATCTTAAGGTTGCCGGTATTGCCGTAGGGATCCCAGCTTCCGGCGATGTTAAACCATGCATAGAGACATGGCACGATGATCAGGCCCATCACGACGACCATGCCGATCACGGAGCGAGACACGTTTTGGACATCGCGCTTAAACAGGTGCAGGATGTTTTTCATTTATGCCTCACCTCCTTTAGAGTGCTTGCCAAGCGGGGTGGTGTCCCCGTCGTTTCCGTTTACGTTGTCAGCGCCGTCGGCATCTTGAGCCTTACGATGCGCACCGATATGCGGCAGACGGCTCGTAGGCTGTTCGCCTCCCTTGGCGCCACGCTCGCTGGCGTTGAGACCAAACATGCGACGGGCGGCAGGGATCGCCGCCGTGTGCTCGCGCATCTCGCGGCGAAGGTCCTCGTCCGAAAGCGCCGAGATACGCATCTGGGTATTGAGGCTCGCACGGATGTATTCGATGTTGATGAGCCAGCCGCAGATGGCGATAACCGAAATGATCCAGATAACGAGCAGGATGATCTTGCCGTTATTGTCGATATCGAGCACCGTCGAAAGCACAAAGAGCAGAACCTGCACGCCTACCACGGCGGCAAAACCGCCCTTGATGTAGTACGGGTAGCGATGCTCAAACGCCACGGCATGATCGAGCAGCTCGCGACGGTACGAATCCGAATCGAGCATGACGCGCATGGCCGTGCGCAGCGAATAGCGCTGGCGCGGTAGGTCGTTGGACTCGCAGATCATTAGGCCCGTCGTGGAAAGCTGCTTATCAAAGAGCAGATTGAGGTTGAGCAGCAACGGGCGCAGCTGCAGACCGATAAAGAGCGCGATGGCAAGGAACACGCCCAGGACGCACAGGTTGAACAGGTAGTTGAACGAATACATGCCACCGACGGTCTCGCGCAGCAGGTTGATGCCATAAGTGAAGGGCAGCAGCGGATGCAGCCATTGGAAGAAGCCGGGCATCATCTCGATGGGATACATGCCCGACGAGCCGGGGATCTGCACAATGACGAGGATGACGCCAATGGCTTTACCGATATGCTTAAACGTGGTGGACAGCGCATAGATGATGTTGACGTAGGTGAACGAAATAGCGATGCCGCCCAGTACAAAGAGCAGCGGATTGACGCACTGAACGCCAATGACCAGGTCGCCCACCGTAACGATAATGGCCTGGAACGCGCCCAGGATCACCAGCAGCAGCCAGCGGCCAAAGTAGCCCTGACGCGCCGTAAAGCTACCGATGCCCTCGCGGTCGACCTCGAGTTTATAGATAGCGATGAGCACATAGCCGCCCACCCACAGCGCCAGATTGGTGTAGAAGGGCGCGATGCCCGAGCCAAAGCTCTTGACCGGATAGATTGACTTGGATGTCAGCTCAACCGGAGATGCCATGAAATCTGCCACGTCATTGACGTCGACGTCCATGAGGTCGGCTAACTCGCCCATAGACTCAGAGGTCTGCAGCGCCGCAATGTCATTGGCGGCGGTCGCGAGCTTGTCCTGAACCTTGGCAAGGGAGGCGTCGGTTTGGGATAGCGTGGTCTTTGCCTGCTTGAGCGTGGCGTCGAGCTGCGCTAGCGTGCCGCGCGCGCTCGCTATCGTGGGGGTCATACCCGACACAATGCCGGTCAAATCGCCCGAAACGGCGGCAAAGGAGTCAAGCGCGCTCGAAGCCTTCGGAAGTGCGTTCTGACCCAGATCGGTCTGAGCCTGACCGAGGTTAGCCGTACCGGTCTGAATTGCCGCGTTGAGTGCGTTGCTCGCGTTCGAGATTGCCGTAGCGTCGTTTGCCATGGCGCTCGACTGTGCAGAAAGGCCATCCTTGATGCTCTGCAGCTTCTGGTTTTGCTCGCGAAGCGAATCGATGGTCGATACAATGCGCGCGTCAATTTCCTCGGAACCTGTCGACGTGTCATTAACGAGAATCTCCAAGTGCCCGATAACGGCCTTATTGTGATCGATCGTCGCCTGGAGAGACTCGAGCGAGTTGTCGATGCGGGTGGTCGTAGATGTGACCGTACCCGTTAGCTTGCCAATCGCAGCGTTCGCGGAGGCTGACGTCTTGGTGAGTGCAAGGCTACCTTCCGAGAGTGCCTTGGAGAGCGAGGTGATAGAGTTGCCCGCCGTGGCGCGAGCCTCGCCCAGCAGGTCGTTGCCCTGGGAGATCGCCTGCGTTAGAGAGGGCGCCTGCCCCTGCAGGCCCGCCAGCGCAGCATCGGCCGAAGCAATCGAGCTGCTCGTCTTGTCGATGGCGGTGTTCATGTCGCCGATGGAATCGCGTACTTCGCCCAGGGTATCAGACGCCTCGGACACCGAGCCCGCCAGCGAATCCCGGGTCTGGGTCGCCTTGTCTTTAAGGTCGATGCCAGCATCTTTGGCAATGCCCGCGACGGTCTCGCCCACCGTGGAGACAAACTCCGAGTTGATCTGCTCCTCGATGGTATTGGCACCAGTGTCGGTGACCTTGGGCGCAATAGCGCTCTTCTTCTCGTTGACGTAATAGGTGAGCTTCGGCTGATGGTAATTGCCATCGAGCATCGAGACAAGATTGTCGGAGAAGTTCTTGGGGATTACGATCGCCGCGTAGTATTCCCCGCTCTCGACGCCCTCTTTGGCATCGGCAGCCGAGTCGACGAAGGTCCAGCCCAGCTGATCGTTTTCCTTGAGCTGGTCGACCACCTTATCGCCTGCATTGAGCTCGCCCACCAAGTCATTCTGGGTGCCCTGATCGTTGTTGGCGATGGCGATTTTAATGCCCTGGGTATTTCCGTACGGATCCCAGTTGGCAACGATGTTGTACCAGGCATACAGCGAGGGAATGACGCACACGCCCAAGGTAACCACCAGGGCGACGGGGTTCATAAGCAGTCGCTTAATGTCGCGCTTAAATATCGCAAAGGAGACCTTTGCGTTGGATAGTTTGCTGCCGAGACTCACGCTTGGACCATCCATCCTGTCGTTGAATCAAATCGTACTATCAAAAACCATTGTACGTAGGCGCTTTAGCGTCTCGAAGCACAATGGTATTGAGTTTTGCGGGTAGCAATATACTACGAAGATTAGTTAACGTACAGTTGTACAGTATCTCAAATTTCAGCAGGTCACAAAACCACAGCCCGCACAAATTAGCAGTCCGAATAAATAGTCATTGGAACTAGTCATTGGGGACGTTCTTAAACGACTACTCAAACAAGAACGTCCCCAACGACTAATTTAAGAACGTCCCCAATGACTACTTTGGACCACGAAAGCGTCGCAGGTTGAGCATAAGTCAGCGAAAACGCCCCTAAGCAAGCAAGGTGACGTGAAAGAGAAGGGAAGCGTACTTCGGTACGCGACCGACGATTGAACGTCAGATTGCCGCTTAGGGGCGTTTGCAGCGTCGAGTAGTTACGCGGTTCGTAGAACCGCGTAACTACCAAACTACATAAGTTCGCAAACAGCCGCAGCGAAGGCTACGGGGTCCTCGGGGAGGATGCCCTCGACGAGCAGGGCCTGGTCGTAGAGCAAGCCGGAGTACTGCTTGATCTTGTCGGCGTCGCCCGCCTTCTGGGCAGCGACGAGCTTGGCGAAGACCGGGTGCTTGGCGTTGAGCTCGAGCACGCGCTGGCTCTTAGGCATACCGTCGGGCGCGCCCTCGGGACCCTTCTGAAGCACCTTCTCCATCTCGAGCGAAAGCGGACCCTCGGTGGTGATGCAGGCGGGAGCGTCAGTCAGACGCGCAGAGACGGCAACCTTCTCGACCTTGTCGCCGAGCGCCTCCTTCATGGCACCAAAGAGGTCCTCGTTCTCCTTGGTGGCGTCCTCGGCCTCCTTCTTCTCGTCATCGGTCGCCAAGTCAAGATCGCCGGTCGCGACGTTCTTAAGCTCCAGGTGACGATCCTCGACCTCAGGCTCAGCGCCATCGGCAACTGCCTTCTCAGCAGCCTCGCGAGCAGCGTCATCCTCGTAGACCTTGGGCATATCGGCAGCCACGTACTCACGCATGGCCTGGAAGGTGAACTCATCCACGTCCTGCGTCAGCAGCAGTACATCGTAGCCGCGGTCGAGCACGCCCTTCACGACGGGCATCTTGGCTAGACGCTCGCGCGAATCACCGGCGGCATAGTAGATTGCCTTCTGGCCCTCTGGCATGCCCTTGGCGTACTCGGCCAAGGTGATCATCTTCTGCTCCTTGGCAGACCAGAACAGCAGCAGGTCGGCGAGCTCGTCGGCCTTCATGCCGTAGCTCGAGTAGATGCCGTACTTAAGACCGCGACCAAAGTTCTCAAAGAACTTCTCGTATGCCTCGCGGTCGTTGTCGCGCATGTCCTCGAGATCGGCGGTGATCTTCTTCTCGACACGCTTGGCAATGGCCTTGAGCTGACGATTCTGCTGCAGCGTCTCACGCGAAATATTGAGCGTCACGTCGGCAGAGTCCACGACACCGCGCACAAAGTTGTAGTAGTCGGGCAGCAGGTCGTCGCACTTCTCCATAATCAGAACGTTGGAGCTGTAGAGCGCCAGGCCCTTCTCGTAGTCCTTGCTGTACAGATCGAACGGGGCGCGACCCGGCACAAACAGCAGCGCATCGTACTCAAGCGTACCCTCGGCATGGAAGCTGATAGTGCGCGCGGGATCGTCAAAGTCGTGGAACGTGGACTTGTAGAACTCGTTGTAATCCTTCTGCTCAACGTCGGAGCTGCGCTTTTTCCAGATCGGCGTCATGGAGTTGATGGTCTCGAGCTCCTGGTAGTCCTCGTACTCGGGCTTGTAGTCGTCGCCGGCGTCCTCGGGCTTGGGTTTCTGGCGGCTCTTGCTCACCATCATCTGAATCGGGTAGCGCACATAGTTGCTGTACTGCTGAATCAGGCTCTTGAGGCCCCACTCGGTCAGGAAGCGATCGTAGGTCTCGGCCTCGCCGTCGGCGTCGAGCTTCTCGTTCTCGCGCAGCGTCAGGATGACATCGGTGCCGTGCTCGGCGCGCTCGCCGTCTTCGATGGTGTAACCCTCAAGACCATCAGACTCCCACACGTGAGCGGTGTCCTCGCCATAGGCGCGGCTGACAACCTTTACGTGGCTGGCAACCATAAAGGCAGAGTAGAAGCCCACGCCAAACTGGCCGATGATGTCGACATCGGAGCCCTGTTGCTCGGCGTTCTCGGTCTTAAACTCCTCGGAGCCGGAATGGGCGATGGTGCCCAGATTGCGCTCGAGCTCCTCGGCGGTCATGCCAATGCCGTTATCCGAGATGGTAATGGTGCGGGCGTCTTTATCAAAAGAGACGCGAATAGCCAGGTCGCCCTGGTCGAGCTTGACACTCGGATCCTGCAGGCTCTTAAAGTTGAGCTTGTCGACGGCATCGCTCGCGTTGGAGATAAGCTCGCGCAGGAAGATTTCCTTATTGGTGTAGATGGAGTTGATCATGAGGTCGAGCAGTTTTTTGCTCTCGGTCTTAAATTGACGCATGTGCAGTCCTTTCGCGCTACCCCCGTCCGCAAAAACGGCCCGGTTGCCCGAGCCGCATTGCAGACCTGCTATGTTCAGACTTAGATTTTATAACCCATTAGCGCGCATATATACATACGGAATCGAAAAACTGTATGTCCAAACGCTCTGATGCGCCAATTGCCAAGGAGTGTCCCCGACTGCCGGCAGGAAAGGAACGTCCCTATCTGCCATCTACGCGCTTGGCCATCCAAACATGGGGCTGGCCCTCGTCTTCGTAGTCCACCGGGGCAATCTGCGTGTAACCCGCCTTGGCATAGAGTGGTAGCACGTATTCCTGCGCGTGCAGCTTAATGAGCTTGGCGCCGGCATCACGCGCGCACGTATCACTGGCCTCGACAATCTTGCTCGCCAAACCGCGACGGCGCATGCTCGGCAGCACGGCCACGCGCCCCATAATGTAGGTCTCCCCCGCCGCGACGCCTTCGTCCAAGTCGCACGCCGGCGACATCGGAGCCTCTGCGTCAGCTGCGCGCTCAAGCTCTTCGGGAAACACGCGCGAGCAACCGGCAAGCTCGCCGTCTACATAGAGCGTCACATGAATGCAGTTCGGATCCTCGTCGATAGCGTCAAACTCGTTCTCGTAGCCCTGCTCGTCCATAAAAACGACGCGGCGCACCAACGCCGCGTCATCAAAGCATCCCGTCTTAAGTTGGATATCCATGGCTGCCCTTTCATTCAATGCGAACGTAAGGGACAGATTTTAGCGAAAATGAGCTCCGCGCACGCTAAACTTCGCGCGAGCCTTCGCCAGGCAGTCGTAATGACCCACGTTATGGGCATCGCTCGCGATGAAGCTGTACAGGTTCTGATCGAACAGGCGCTGTGCCGGCTTTTTCTCGCGACCAAAGCGACCGCCGGCAATAAAGTCCGCCGAAGCCTGCAGCTTGCAGCCCATATCGACCAGGCGCTCCGCCACGCTTACATCCTTTTGAACCGCACGATAGCGCTCAGGATGAGCGATGATCACCTGGTAGCCACGGCACTGCAAATCGTAAATCGTGTTCTCGTACTCTCTAAACGCATACGCATCGGCATGCGTCGAAAGCTCGAGCAGAAACTCGTTGGTCCCATCGAAATGCAAGTGCTCCGCGGCATCGATACCAAGCTCAACGAGCTTTCGATGGTTGACCTCGAAGCCCATCTGGAGCGGAAAACCGTCAGCGTTATCGCGCAGCAGCTCAAAGGCATCCCACATCTTGTCGTAATCAAAATAGGGATCACGGCAGTGAGGAGTGCAAACGATTCTGGTTACACCGGCCCGCTTGGCAGCCTCGAGCATCGCCAAGCTCTCTTCGAGATCGGCGGCGCCGTCGTCTACACCCGGCAAGATATGGCAATGAATGTCACGCATAGGTCAGCCTTAATCAACTAAACGTTTGCTCGGTTGGTGAAGATGCCCTTTTTGGAAGTGCCCTGATCGTCGGAGCCCTTCTTAACCTTCTTACCGTCCTTGGTGTAGTAAGAATAGTAGTACTCGCTGGTCTCGGTCTCACAGTAATTCATGACGGTACCGATGAGCTTGACCTTCTCGGACTTCTTAAGCTGGGCGATAGCGTTGAGCGCCTCTTCGCGCTTGGTAAAGTCCTCGCGCACCACGAACAGCGCGCCGTCGGTCAAGCTGGCAATCTCGGCAGCATCGATGAAGGTGCCGACCGGAGGAGCATCGAAGATGACGTACTGGAACTTGGCGGACAGTGCCTTTACCAGCTTGGCAAAGCGATGGGAGACGATGATGTCGGCAGGATTGGGAATGTGCGGCTCGGCATCGAGGAAGTAGAAGTTCTTCTGACCCGTCTCGACAATTGCCTGGTCAATGGAGATCTGCTCGGAAAGGACCGCATAGAGTCCGCCGCGCGAACGAACGCCGAGCATATCGGAAAGGGACCTGCGGCGCATATCAGCCTCGACCAGGAGCACGGACTTGCCGCTCGTGGCGATTGCCTGAGCAAGGTTAATGGAAACCGTAGACTTGCCCTCGTTGGGAATCGAGGAGGTAACGGTGATGGTACGAATGGGGTCGTCCACGCTCGCAAAGCGGATGTTGGCCAGAAGGGTCTTGGCGGCATTCTGTACAACGAGCTTATCGGTGTTCTTTGCCTTAGCCATGCCTATTTACCACCTTTCATAGCCGGAATTCGGCCAACAACGGGAATACCCAGGAGCTCTTCTGCCTCTTCGGCACCGCGGATGCGGGTATTGAGCATGTCTGCCAAAACGACATAGGCAACTGCGATAAAGATACCGGCGAGGAACGCGACGGCAATATACAGCGTGCGCTTGGGGCCGCTGGGGGCTTCGGGAGTCTTAGCCTCGTCGATAACGTTGATGCTCTGGGCAGCGCCGACGTTCTGAGCGACCGTACTCACCGAGCTGGCAATGGCCTTTGCGACCTCAGCCGTCTCCTTGGCATCGGTGCCGGTAACCGAAAGCGTAATGACACGCGTGGTGGTCTCGGAGGAAACAGACACCTTGTAGTCATCCAGATCGGTGAGGCCCAGTTCTTTGGCGGCGCCGCTCTTAACGCTATCGCTATCCAGCAGCGTGGCGATATCGTTGGAAAGCATCTGGCTCGCCGAGAGATCGTTGTAGCTCATCTGACCGCTATCGTCGGTCTTGGCGAGAATGTACATGCTCGTCGTCGCGGTATAGGTGTTGTCCATCGCAACGAAGGACACGATGCCCATGGCGATCGCGCAGACCACCGGAAGGGTGATGACCAGCTTGAGGTGCTTCTTCAGCAGCTGGAACAGTTCGAGAAGGGTCATGCAGCTTGCCTTTCATTTCCCCAGTTCGGATTGACAAAACTGTCCGTATGTTATCGCATCTTTTTACCGAGACCAAACTCTATACATAAGAAACAGGCTCTCCTGTAAAAATGTCGGAAGCAATCGTAAAATTGCACAACAACGCCGCACCCGAAAGTCAAATGCGGCGTCTACATCAATATCTATGTTGTATCGCTATGCGAATGGCTCGTCCTGCTGTATGGGAAACGTCACCGTAATGGTGGTTCCCACGCCCAACTCGCTCGACAGATCGAGCGTGGCGTGATGATACAGGGCCGCATGTTTGACAATGGCAAGCCCCAGGCCGGTTCCGCCGCGTGCCTTGGACCTACTCTTGTCCACGCGATAGAACCGCTCAAATACCTTGCCCTGTTCTTCAGGCGCGATACCGATTCCCGTATCGGCGACCGCGAGGAACGGATGGCCTTCGTCGTTGGTGCCGCACTGCAGCGTAACCGTACCGCCGGGTCGATTGTAGCGGATGGCGTTGCTTGCCAGATTGTAGATGAGCTCGTCAATCAAGCGCGACACGCCTTCGATGACCACAGGCTTGGTCTCATGACTTATCGTCACATTCGCTTGACGGGCGACCTGTTCAAGACGCTGCTCAACCGTGTAGATGGCACGCGAGAGCTCAATAGGCTCCGTGGACCCAATGGGCACCGCCTCGCCCTCAGTCGCACGCTCGGCCTCGTCCAAGTTAGACAGCGTAAGGATATCGTTGACAAGCGCTGCCAAGCGGCCCGCCTCACGATAGATACGACCGCCAAAGTTGCGCAGGTCGTCCTCGCCCTCGACCATGCCGTTTGCGATGAGCTCGGCATAGCCCGAAATCGCCGTAAGCGGCGTCTTGAGCTCATGGGTGATATTCGCCGTGAATTCGCGGCGCATACGGTCGTTGTCCGCTAGCACCGCCATTTGGCGCTTGAGTTCCTGGCGCTGCGACTCGATACGCTCAAGCATGGGGACCATCTCGGCATAGGCGTGCTCATAGCTACGGCGCGGGTGGTCCAAATCCACCTCTTGCAACGGCGCGATGATGGCACGGGACTCGCGGCGCGCCATGAAAAACGAGAGTACCGCACCCGCTGCTGCGATAAGCAGCATCGGCGCCACCATCGACAGCAAAATCGCCGCAACGCCAGGCTGGGCCTGCGCCAAGCGGACAACCTGGCCGTTATCAAGGGCGACGGCGCGATACAGCATGATCTCGTCGAGCGTAGAGCTTGCGCGCTCCGCGGAACCCAAACCACTCTCAAAGGCCTCGATGACCTCGGGGCGATCGCCATGGTTGGGCAGTGTGGAAGGCGACGCCTCGTTGTCGTAGGCAACCGATCCATCCTTGTTAATCAGCGTGATGCGCAAGTCCTCACGATCGAGGCTACGCAAGAACGGGATGGGCTCCTGCTGCTCGTCGAGGGCGGCAGCAATGAGCTCGGTTTCCTGCGCCAGATTGGCACTCGTGGCATCCGCCAAGGTGTTTTGCACAAAGAACGCACCCAGCACCGTAAACGCCACGATAACCGCCATGGCGCAGACAAAGATTGTCACAAAAACGCGGTGCGACAGCGTATGTTTTCCCTGGGGGGCGAAGACCACGGGTTACTCCTCCGATGCGGTGGCCGCGGTGTCGTCACCTTCGGCACCATCACCGGCAGAAGGCTCGGCCAAGCGGTAGCCCACGCCGCGTACAGTCTCGATGGCGCTGGCATGCTCGCCCAGTTTTTGGCGAAGCGTCTGCACGTGCACGTCAACGGTGCGCGAACCGCCGTCGAAGTCCCAGCCCCACACGCTCTGCAGCAACGACTCGCGGGTAAAGACCACGCCAGGCTTGCGCATGAGATACTCAAGCAGGTCGAACTCGCGCAGGGTGAGCTTAAGCGGCTCGCCGGCAACGGTCACCTCGCGATGGCTGGGCGAGAGCACGATGTCGCCCACACTGAGCACATCGCTCGCCTGCTTGACCATGCCGCCGCGACGCAGCAGTGCGCGGCAACGGCTCGCAAGCTCCATGAGCGAAAACGGCTTAGTCAGGTAATCGTCGGCACCGCCATCGAGCGCCATCACCTTGTCGAGCTCGGTGTCCTTAGCGGTAAGCATCATGATGGGCACCGTCGCCGTCAGGCGGTCGGCACGCAGGCGACGCATAATTGCCAGGCCATCGGTATCGGGCAGCATGATGTCGAGCAGGACAGCATCGGGCACCCGTCGCGCCACAGCAGCCTTAAACTCGCCATCGCACGAAAAGCCCTCGGCCTCGATCCCCTGCTTGCGCAGCGCATAGACCGTCAAATCCCTGATGTTGTCATCGTCCTCGACGTAATAGATCATGTTGAACCCCTTTGCGGCCGGCATGACCGCATCTTAACCCTAAAGGTACCTTTACGAGATGGTATCAGCCAAAACGTCCCGTCAAATAATCCGCTGTGCGCGGGTCGGTCGGATTCTTGAAGAGCTGAGCGGCGGGCGCGTGTTCCACTAACTCACCCAGCAAAAAGAACGCGACCGAGTCGGAGATGCGCGCAGCCTGCTGCATGTTGTGCGTAACGACCACCAGCGTGCAGGTCTCCTTGAGCTCGCAGGCAAGCTGCTCCACCACGAGCGTCGACACGGGGTCGAGCGCCGAGGTCGGCTCGTCCATCAGCAGAATGTCGGGCTGCACGGCAAGTGCGCGGGCGATGCACAGGCGCTGCTGCTGTCCACCCGAAAGACCCAGGCCCGGCTCCTTGAGCTTGTCCTTGACCTCATCCCATAGCGCAGCGCGACGAAGAGAATCCTCGACCAGCTCATCCAGCACGGCGCGATCGCGCACGCCCATGCCACGGGGGCCGTACGCGACGTTGTCGTAAATACTCATGGGAAACGGATTGGGGCGTTGGAACACCATACCCACGCGCTGGCGCAAGCGGCAGATATCGTAATCGCCCAGGATATCCTGACCGTCGAGTGCAATCTTGCCTTCAATGCGGCAATCCTTGATATCGTCGTTCATACGGTTAAAGCAGCGCAGCAGCGTCGACTTTCCGCAGCCCGAAGGCCCGATGAACGAGGTGATCTGCTTGTCGCGAATTTTGATGTTCACGTCCTTGAGCGCATGATGGTCGCCGTAAAACAGGTCAAGACCCTCAACATCGATGCGCGTCGGCGAGGCGGCAAGGTCATGCGCCGTGGGGCGAGTCGCATCCCCAACTTCGCGCTCGTGCGCGGCCTCGGCCTGCGCCTCCATGAGTTCCTCAAGCTCTGTAGGCTCCATCGCCGCAGCAGCCGTCATACCGCATACCTCCATATCGATATCAATTCAGCAGTATCGATAGTAGAAATCGCGGCTCATACGCACGTGAGCGCATTGTCAAGTGTTTGTAAGGGCACGCTGGTTATGCAGCGGGCAGCGCAATGGTAAACACAGTGTGCTCGGGTGTCGATTCGCACGCAATGGTGCCGCTGTGCGCCGCAACGATCTCCTTGGCGATGGCAAGGCCAAGCCCGGCGCCGCCGCGATTGGTCGCGCGCGCCGCATCCAGGCGATAGAACTTCTCAAAGATCACCTTGAGCTTTGGCTCAGGGATCGGATCGCCTTGGTTTATAAATCGTACGCGCACGCCGCCGTTACCCAAACGTCTGGCCTCAATCGTGATCATCGAGCCTTCATAGCTATAGGCAACAGCGTTTTTCATGATGTTGTTGAATACGCGAGCCATCTTGTCGCCGTCCACGAGCACCGTCAGATCCTCGCAGATATCAACCTGGGCTTCTTTATGCTGTTCGTTGAGAATGGGATAGAACTCGTCGGCCACCTGTGCCAGTAAGAGCCCCAAATCGACGTAGCTGCGGGTGAGCACGATATCGTGGAAATCAAAACGCGTGATGTCGAAGAACTCCTCGATGAGCGCATCGAGCCGGTGGGCCTTGTCGATTGCCACGCCCGTAAAACGCGCGCGCTGCTCAAGCGGCAAATCGGGGGCCTCCTGCAAGAGCGAAAGGTAGCCCACCACGCTGGCGAGCGGCGTGCGCAGGTCGTGCGCCAGGTACGTCACCAGGTCATCTTTGCGGTGGGATTCGTCACGCAGGGCTTGTTGAACCCTACGCTCGCAATCGCGCGCCCGGTTGAGCGCACCCTCGGCCTCGAGGAAGTCGCCGTCAATGTTGTCCCATGTGTCGGGGTTATCGATCAGACGGTCCTGAATGCGGGCGGCAATCACGCGGTCTGCGTGCAGCTCGCCCTGCTCGTAACCCTGGTAGTACAGGGCGCGTCCGCAGAAGAACAGGACGCACACGGCAAGCGCCAGCACAAATCCAAGCATGTTGAACACAAAGCCGGCGTCAAAGAATACGGGCTCGCCAATACCGCCAAGCGCCATGGACCCGATCGCCAACGTAATTGTCCACGCGGCGCCGCCGATCACCACACAGCGGCGAACGATTTCGAATCGATCAATCAGCAAAATGCCAATGAGTAGAACTGCCAGGATGCCAACGATATTGTCAATGCCGATGAGCAGCAGACTCAGCAAAAAGAGCAGCACCGTCGCTAACGCACGGTTGTCAACGACCGCCCTTACGTATTCAAAGAGTCGATCGGGCACCTCGAATGCCCGCCTATCGTCTTTTGTCATATCTACTCCCCCACCATCAAAGGCGTTATTCGATTATGTAGCCGACGCCCCAGACGTTTTTGATAAAGCGCGGCTTCTGGGCATCGTCGCCAATCTTTTCGCGCAGATGGCGAATGTGCACCATCACCGTATTGTTGGAGCCGGGCATAAAGTCCTCGTTCCACACCGCGCGGAACAGGTCCTCCACGGGCACTACGCTGCCGCGATGCTCGGCCAGATACAGCAAGATGGAATACTCGATGGGCGTGAGGCGCACCGGCGCACCGTCCACCGTCACGGAGCGAGCGTCACGGTTGATCTCGAGGCCGTCGAGCTGGAGGGTCGGCAACTCGGTCGCCTGCGCGCGGCTGCCGTAGCTGGTATAGCGACGCAACTGAGCATGAACGCGCGCGATGAGCTCCAGCGGGCGGAACGGCTTGACCACGTAATCGTCCGCGCCAAGCGAAAGGCCTTCGATCTTATCCTGCTGGGCATCGCGTGCCGTCAACATAATTACGGGATAGGTATGGCTGACACGGATGGTACGCAGCAGCTCAAAGCCATCGATGTCGGGCAGCATGACATCGAGCAGTGCCAGGTCAAACTTTTGTTCCAGAATTGCCTTGGCCGCATCGGCCCCGCTGTAGGCGATCTGGACGTCAAAGCCCTCTTTTGTAAGGTAGATACCAACCAGGTCGGCGATGGCCTTCTCGTCATCAACTACCAGTATGCGCTCGTTCATGCGTGCTCCTCTCGCGCTCCATTATGCCCGAGGCGGCGCCCGCCACACACAACAAGCGTGGGCGATTAAGTCGACCTTAAGCACCCTTGCGCCCATTCGAGCACGAATGCGGGCCATGCGCGCACGCAACGATCGTCGTCGCCGGCAAACGATATACTCTAGTGCCAGAAGAGACCATCCCGTCGAAAGCGAAATCTGTGAAGTCCCTCACCTCTTTTGCAAAACGCTCCGCCCAGCTTGCCGCCGGCTTTGCCTGCGCCATCGCCCTTGTTGCCGGCGCGCCCGCTGTTGCCGGCGCCCAAGTGCTCACGACCGACGACGTCTGCGGCAAGACCGCCGACGTCCGCGGCATCACGACAGAAAACCTGCCCGATATCGAGGCAACTAATGCCCTTGTTATGGGCAAGGACGGCACCGTCTACTATGGACGCGGCGCCGATGAGCAGGTCAAGATTGCCTCGATCACCAAGGTCATGACCGCAATCCTGACCGTCGAAAACTGCAAGATGGACGAGAAGGTCACGGTGAGCAACGCTGCCGCCACCGTAGGCAACTCGACTGCCGGCCTGCTCGAAGGCGACGAGCTCACCGTGGAGCAGGCACTACGCGGCCTGATGACCCCCTCGGGCAACGACGCCGCCATCGTGCTTGCCGAGTACGTGGGCAAAAAGATCGACCCCAAGACCAAAGACGCCGAGGCAACCTTTGTGAAGGCCATGAACGAGCGCGCCAAAAAGCTCGGCTGCACCGGCACGGTCTTTGAGAACCCACACGGTCTGGACTTTGATGAGTGGGCCGGCGACATGCACTCAACCGCACACGACGTAGCGCTGATGATGCAGGAGGCCATGAAAAACGACACGATCCGCGAGGTCGTAGCGAGCGAGGATTCCTGGATCGAGGTCACGGGCGCCGACGGCACCGACCATTCGCATTCCATGGACACGC
>UROC01000043.1 GCA_900549345.1 uncultured Collinsella sp. | reverse complement strand
GGTATGACGCTGGCGCTTGCCGTCAACTACGGCGCGCGTGCCGAGATTACCCGCGCTGTCCGTCAGATTGCACTCGACGCTGCCGCCGGTAAGATCGATCCTGCCGCAATTGATGACGACATGGTGGCTTCCCACCTCTATACTGCCGGCCTTCCCGATCCTGAGCTTGTGATTCGCACCTCTGGTGAGCTGCGCCTTTCGAACTATCTGCTGTGGCAGGTGGCTTATTCCGAATTCTACGTCACCGATACCTATTGGCCCGACTTTGATCGTTGGGGCCTTGTCGACGCCATTTTGGCCTATCAGGGCCGTGACCGTAGGTTTGGTGGACTGAGCAAGACCGAGGAGGCTTAATCGTGTCCGATCGTCCCAAGGCATCTGCTCCCAAGACGCCTGCGCGCAAAGCTGCCACTGCGGGAGCGCCTGCAGCGAAGAGCGGCACCGGTTCGTGGCTGGCGGGCTTTATTACCCGTGCCGCCGCCGGTATCGTCTACGCCGTTGTCTTTATCCTGGTTTTGGGTATCGTGCCCACGGCCATCTTTGTTTCCGTCATGAGCGGTCTGTGCTGCTATGAGTTTTTCCGTATGACAAGGCTCGATGGCAAGATGGCTAACGAGCGCATGGGTATCGCTGCCGCCGTACTCTTTCCGCTGTCAGCGTTGGGCGATTCGATGTTGCTGAATGCCCTGCTTTTTGCCTTGATGCTCGCTGTGGGCATTTGTATGTCTGGTCGCCGCGTACCCGCATCTCTGATGTGGCCGTGACGCTCATGGGTCCCATCTACACTGGCTTTATGCTGTCGGCTATCGTGCTGCTGCGCGATGCCGTGCCCGGTTTTGCCGGCGCCCTGCTTTCAGTGGGCGTTTGCGCGTCCCTTTGGGTCTCCGATTCGTTTGCCTACATCGTGGGCAGCCGTATCGGCAAGCACAAGATGGTTCCCAAGATTTCTCCCAAAAAGAGCTGGGAGGGGTTTGTCGGCGGCATCCTGGGCTCGGTTTTGATTTGGCTCATCCTGTGGGCGACGCACTTCTACAAGCTCAGCCTGCCCTATGCGCTGCTGTGCGGCGTGGTCGTGTCCATTCTGGGCGTTATCGGCGACCTTATCGAGTCGCGCATCAAGCGCGGTGTGGGCGTCAAGGATTCCGGCAACCTTATCCCGGGCCACGGCGGCATGCTCGATCGTAGCGATTCGCTTATCTTCGGTTGCATCACCGCGCAGCTGTTGCTGATGATCGGAGGCGTGCTGTAATGTCCTTCCAGACGACGTATGGCCCTGATGGACGCCTTCGCGTTGCCATCCTGGGTTGTACGGGCTCTATCGGCACCCAGGCGCTCGATGTGTGCCGCCAGCATGCCGATCGCCTGCAGGTGACGGCGCTGTCCGTTAACTCCAGTACCTCCGAGCTCGTTGCCGCTGCCCGCGAGTTCTCGGTTCCGGCGGTTGCCGTGGCCGATGTCGATCATGGCGATGACGCCGTGCTGCAGGAGTTGCCCGAGGGAACGAAGCTCGGCGTTGGCGCGCAGGCGGTTTGCGAGCTCGCGCGTCGCGACGATGTCGACTGCGTGCTTGTCGCTATTGTGGGCGCCGCCGGTCTCGAGGCGAGCCATGCGGCCTTGACCTCGAATAAGCGCCTTGCCCTTGCCAACAAGGAGTCCCTCGTCGTCGGTGGCGACTTGCTTATGCCGTTGGCGCAACCGGGCCAGCTTATTCCAGTCGACTCTGAGCACTCCGCCATTTACCAGTGCTATCTGGGGGAGAACCCGCGCGAGGCTCATTGTATTTGGCTCACCTGCTCGGGCGGTCCGTTCTTTGCCTGCACGCGCGACGAGCTCGATCGCGTGACGCGTGCCGATGCCCTCGCGCATCCCACGTGGGCCATGGGTGCCAAGATCACCATTGACTCCGCCACCCTCATGAACAAGGGCCTGGAGCGCATTGAGGCCATGCATCTGTTTAACTGCGACCTCGATTTCATTAACGTGGTCGTGCAGCGTCAGTCCAAGATTCACTCTATGGTCGAGTTCGCCGACGGCTCCGTGATGGCGCATCTCGGTGCATCCGACATGCGTATTCCCATCCAGTTCGCGTTCTCGTATCCCGAGCGTTGGGATACCCCGGCGCCTCGTATCGATTTCCGCGAGCTGGGGCAGCTCACGTTTGATGCTGCCGACATGGATACCTTCCGCTGTCTGGCACTGGCCGAACGCGCCGGCAAGACGGGTGGCACCATGCCGTGCGTGCTCAATGCCGCCAACGAGGTCGCCGTCGATGCCTTCCTGCACGATGGCTGCAGCTTTACCGATATCGATCGCATTGTGGAATCCTGCATGGATGCCCACGATATGCAGGCGATCGATTCGTTTGAGCAGCTTCGCGACATCGATTCGTGGGCGCGTGAAAAAGCTGCGCAGGTGCTCGCCGCAACCCGTTCCTAACCCATAAGGATTGCTTTTTCGTTTTATGGATACTGTTCTGAGCGTTCTCTCATCGGTCTTTTGGGGCCTGTTGATGCTTTCCGTCCTCGTGTTTTTGCACGAGGGCGGCCACTTTTTGGCGGCGCGTGCCTGCGGCGTCCGGGTGACTGAGTTCTTCTTGGGCCTGCCGTGCCGCTTTGATATCCATCACACATCGCGTCGCATTGGAACCAAGTTTGGCGTGACGCCGCTGCTGCTGGGTGGCTATGCTGCCATTTGCGGCATGGATCCGACCGACGTCTCGTGTGCCGATCGCGTGCTCGCGGCCATCTATCGCCACGGCCGGGTGACGGTGGCCGATCTTGCCGTCGAGCTCGAGCTGTCCGAGGAGGATGTGCTCGAGGCCTGTGCTTTGCTGTTGGGCTGGGGCTCTATCGCTCCCTGGTATGAAGAAGGGGAAAAGCCTTCGCCCAGCTACTATCCCACCAAGTACCAGACTCTGCCGCGTGACGCGGCGGGTTATACCACCTTTGACGGCCGTCGGTTCGATCGCGGGCATGCGACTGCCGAGGGCGATGTATGGGAACTGCCGTGCGACGAGGCCGAATTCCTTGCGCGCGAGCGCTCGCACACCTATTTGGGCCAGGGCTTTGTCAAGCGTGCCTTTATGCTGCTTGCGGGCATTATCGTCAATATCCTGACGGGTTTTTTGCTCCTTATGAGCATCTATTCCATCGCAGGTGTCACCGTGCCGGTGGATACCAATGTGATTGGCCAGGTTGACGAAGGCTCGATTGCCGCCTCGGCGGGAATCGAGGGCGGCGACGCGATTCTTTCGGTCGACGGTGTATCGTGCTCTACCTGGATGGATGTCTACGATGCCATCGGCAAGGCCGCCGGTAAGGACGAAATCGCCATCGAGTACGAGCGTGACGGCAAGCAGCATTCGACCACGGTTGCGCTCAAAGAGGACGAGCGCCTAGGTGTGTATGCCTCTACGCAGGTGGTCCGTTTAGACCCGATCACCTCGGCGCGTCTGTCATTCTCCTATGTTGTACAGACGGCGGATGGCGTGATGCGCCTACTCCAGCCGCAGCATACGATGGAGATTCTCGATCAGTCTTCTTCGATCGTGGGTATTAGCGTTATGTCCTCACAGGCTGCTGCTGCCGGCCCCGTAACGTTCCTGTCGTTTGCCGCGCTCATTTCGTTCTCGCTTGGCTTTATGAACCTGCTGCCCATCCCACCACTCGATGGCGGCAAGCTGGTCATCGAGATCATTCAAAAGATTGCGGGCCGCGAGCTTCCGCTCATGGTCCAGACGATTGTGAGCTATGTGGGCATCGCGCTCTTTGCGCTGCTGTTTGTCTATATGCTTCGTTCCGACATCCTTCGATTTATTCTGTAGGGGAGTGTTTGGATTGTCTTTATCCCATCCTTTGCCTCGCGAGTTGACGCGCCCCGTGCATGTGGGCGGTGTGCAGATCGGTGGCGGCGCGCCGGTGGTGGTCCAATCTATGACCTGCACCGATACCGCTGATGCCCAGGCAACGCTTGCGCAAGTGTGCGCGTTGGCGCAGGCTGGCTGCGATATCGTGCGCGTGAGCGTGCCCTCCGAGGCCGCGCTTGAGGGCTTCCGCACCATCTGTGCCGAGTCTCCGGTGCCGATTGTCGCCGATATCCACTTTAACCATAAGCTCGCCATTGGTGCCGTTGAGGCCGGTGCCGCCAAGCTGCGCATCAATCCCGGCAATATCGGCGATTGGGCCAAGGTTGACGCGGTGATCGATGCTGCGGGTGCCGCGGGCTGTGCGATTCGCATTGGCGTGAACGCGGGCTCGCTTGAGCAAGATATTGCCGAGCGCGACGACCTCACGCAGCCCGAAAAGCTCGTGATGTCGAGCGAGCGCTTCGTCAAGCACTTTGAGGATCGCGGCTTTACGAACATTGTGCTTTCGGCCAAGGCCCATAGCGTGCAAACGACGCTCGATACCTATCGAGCCCTGTCACGTGAGATTCCCCACGTTCCGCTTCACCTGGGCGTGACGGAGGCGGGGACCAAGCTTCAGGGCACCATCAAGAGCTCTGTAGGCTTGGGTATCTTGCTTTCCGAAGGCATCGGCGACACCATGCGTGTGTCGCTCACGGCCGATCCGGTTGAGGAGCCGCCGGTCGCCTGGGGAATTCTACAGTCGCTGGGCCTGCGTCGCCGTGGTCCCGAGATTGTCTCGTGCCCCACGTGCGCCCGCTGCCAGGTTAACCTCATTCCCATCGCCGAGGAGGTCACCGAGCGGCTTAAGAACTATTCCGCGCCGCTTTCGATTGCCGTCATGGGATGTGCCGTTAATGGCCCCGGCGAGGCTTCCGACGCCGACCTAGGTGTGGCCTGTGGACGAGGTCAGGGCCTGCTCTTTTCGCATGGCCAGATCATTGGTAAAGTAGCTGAGGACCAAATTGTCGACGCGCTTATGGCAGAGGTCGACAAGCTTATTGAGGAGAAATAAATGACCCGAGCAATGTATATGTCTAAGCTCTATGCGCCGACGCTTAAAGAGGATCCGGCGGACGCTGAGCTCGCCAGCCACCGCCTGCTGCTCCGTGCCGGCATGATCCGTAAGGAGGCCGCCGGTCTGTATTCCTACCTGCCGCTCGCATGGCGCTCGATTCGCAAGATTGAGAACATCGTGCGCGACGAGATGGACGCCGCCGGCGCCCAGGAGCTTATGATGCCTATCATGGTCGATGCCGAGTTGTGGCGTGAGTCCGGCCGTATCGATGCCTATGGCAAGGAGCTTGTGCGCTTTGACGACCGCCACGGCCGCGAGTTCGTGCTGGGCCCCACGCATGAGGAGACCGTGACTGCTCTGGTGCGCAATGAGCTGCGTTCCTACAAGCAGCTGCCGGTGAATCTCTATCACATCCAGGACAAGTTCCGCGACGAGTTCCGTCCCCGCTTTGGCCTGATGCGCGGTCGCGAGTTCATCATGAAGGACGCCTACAGCTTCTCCGCCACGCAGGAGAGCCTGCAGGAGGAGTACGACAAGATGAAGCAGGCTTACGCCAATATCTGCGAGCGCTGCTATATCAAGGCCCTGCCCGTTGTCGCCGATTCCGGCGAGATCGGTGGCGATACCTCCGTCGAGTACATGGCTTTGGCCGACGCCGGCGAGGCTTCTCTCGTCTATTGCGATGACTGCGGTTTTGCCGCCGATGATGAGGCTGCAAGCACCAAGGTCGTCGTGACTGAGGGTCCCGGTGACGGTACGCTTACCAAGGTTGAGACTCCGGGCATGGGCACCATTGAGGCTGTTGCTAAGTTCTTTGGGTTCCCCGAGAACGGCACGCGCAAGTCCCTGGCGCTCATCGATGCCGAGGGCAAGCCCGTCGTGGCCATTGTCCCGGGCGACCACGAGCTCAATGACTGCAAGGCCGAGCACGTCTTTGGCAAGGGCTATCGCATGATGACCGACGAGGAGCTCCAGACCTACGGTCTGCACAAGGGCTTTATCGGACCGGTTAACTTGCCCGAGGGCATCCGTCTGGTGTGCGACGAGAGCCTGCGCGAGTCCAAGCAGTGGGCCTGCGGTGCCAACGAGGTCGATTATCACTTTACCGGTGCCTGCCCCGAGCGCGACTTTACCGTCGATGAGTGGGCAGATCTGGTCACCGTCGTTGCCGGCGATCCCTGCCCGCACTGCGGCAAGCCGCTCTCTGCTGCCCGCGGCATCGAGGTCTCGCAGGTCTTCCAGCTGGGCACCAAGTACTCCGAGGCCATGGGTGCCACCTTTATGGACGAGGACGGCAAGGAGAAGCCGCTCATCATGGGTTGCTACGGCGTTGGTGTGTCCCGCTCGCTTGCTGCCGTCGTGGAGCAGCACAACGACGAACACGGCATCGTCTGGCCGGTCTCCGTTGCCCCGTACGAGGTCGCGGTGATTCCGCTCGATCCCAAGAAGGAGGAGTGCGCAACCGTCTGCGACCAAATCGTCGAGGGCCTGTGCGCCGAGGGTATCGAGGTTGTCGTCGATGACCGTGACGAGCGTCCCGGCTTTAAGTTTGCCGATAACGACCTCATGGGCTTCCCGTATCAGGTCGTTCTGGGTAAGCGCGGCCTCAAGAATGGTACTGTGGAGCTCAAGGACCGTGCCACGGGCGAGCGTGAGGACGTGGCGATCGACGAGGTCGTCGCCAAGGTTGCCGAGCTTGTTAAGGCGGCCCGCCGTTAATCGACGATTTCGCTTGTAGTTCGATATACGGGACGGCCCCACATTTCTCCAGATCGGGGAGATGTGGGGCCGTCCTTTTATCTTGTGGCATCCTCGATATCTAAAAGGAAAACCCCACAGCCCATATTGAACTGCGGGGTTTTCTTGTGCCTCCGATGCGAAATAAATCGCTCAGATATTACTGATAATCGACGACGTCGATCCAGTTCTTCAGGAACTCATCGTTCACGTTGCGCTTACGAGCGAGCTCGGAAGCGGCGACGATGCTCGTCCACTGACGCACGACCTGCATGGGCATGTCGGCGCGGTCGCAGTAGAGCTCCAGGTAGGCCTCAGCCTGGTCCTTGCTGTTGAGGGCGAAGAGCAGGTAGGTGGTGGCAACGTCGGCAGCAGGGGAGCCCTGGGTGGCGTGTGCCCAGTCGCACACATAGAGCTGGCCGTCGTCGCCGACGATGACGTTGGAGGGGTTGAAGTCGCCGTGGCAGACCTTGAACTCCTTGGTCATGCCGTCCAGACGCTCCTGAAGGTTGTAGCGCGTGGTGGCATTGAGCTGATCAAGGCTGTCGATCATGCGGGCGAACTTGTCGCGCTGACGGTTGAGCAACGGGGAGGTGTAGCCGTGGATCTCGATCTGGAGGTCGACGAACATCTCGAGATACTCACCAAAGCGCTGGGGCTCGGCAGTCATCTTCTCGGCAAGGGTGGTGCCCGGAACCTTCTCGGTCACGAGCGCCCAGCCGTTGGCGTTCTCGAGCTGGGAAACCTCGAGAGCCTTGGGGCTGCGGATGCCGCACTCATTGATGCGGGCAAGATTCAAAGCCTCGTTGAACACGTCGGAGACAGGCTTGGTCTCGTTAAAGACCTTGACAATCTTGTCGCCCAGGTCGTAAACGACCTTGTTGCCACGGCGGACGAGCTCGGTCTTGGAATCGGGTAGCAGCATGGTTGCATCCTTTCAACGATGCGATAGAAGCGACGGCGGGGGTGTGTGAAACACCCGTGCACCCCCGCCGTTAAAAACCGTGCTAAAACTAGCAGACGGCGTAGTCCTGAGGCTCGCGGCCGTAGTAGGCGTCCAGGTAGAGCTCCTTGATCTCGCTCATGAGCGGGTAGCGCGGGTTAGCGCCGGTGCACTGGTCGTTGAATGCCTGCTCGGTCATCTCGTCGAGGGTGTCGAGGAAGTACTGCTCGTCAACACCGTAGTCGGCGATGGTCTTCTTGACGCCGATGAAGTCCTTGAGCTCCTCGAGCTTCGTGATGAAGTTCTCGAAGACCTCCTTGTCGTCCTTGCCCTCGATGCCGCAGTACTTGGCCATCTCGGCGTAGTTGTGCAGCGCGTTGGGGTAAGGATACTGGGAGAAGGTACCCATCTTGACGGGAGCCTCGGCGGCGTTGTAGCGCATGACGCGAGTCAGGATGACAGCGTTGGCAAGGCCGTGGGGCAGGTGGTGGAAAGCGCCGAGCTTGTGAGCCATGGAGTGGTTGAGGCCCAGGAAGGCGTTGGCGAAGGCCATACCGGCCATGCAAGAGGCGTTGTGCATCTCCTCGCGGGCATGCGGGTCCTTGGCGCCGTTCGTGAAGCTGGAGGGCAGGTTCTCGAAGACGAGCTTAGCAGCGCGCTCGGAGAGGCCCTTGGTGTAGTCGGAAGCCATGATGGAGACGTAGGACTCGATGGCGTGGGTCATGACGTCGATGCCGGAGGCAGCGGTCAGACCGCGCGGGGCGGTCATGCAGTTGTCGGCGTCGACGATAGCCATGTTGGGGAGCAGCGCGTAGTCGGCGAGCGGCCACTTGATGCCGGTCTCCTTGTCGGTGATGATGGCGAACGGCGTGCACTCGGAGCCGGTACCCGAAGAGGTCGGGACGGCGACGAAGTAGGCCTTCTTGCCCATCTCGGGGAAGGTGAAGATACGCTTGCGGATGTCCATGAAGTCCATGGCCATGTCCTCAAACTTGCACTCGGGGTGCTCGTACATCATCCACATGATCTTGCCGGCGTCCATAGCGGAGCCACCGCCGACGGCGATGATGACGTCCGGCTCAAAGAGAGCCATCTGCTTGGCGCCGCGACGTGCGCACTGCAGCGACGGATCGGGCTCGACGTCGTAGAAGCAGTCGTGGGCGATGCCCATCTCGTCGAGCTTGGCCTCGATGGCGCGGGTGTTGCCATTCTTGAAGAGGAACTGGTCGGTGACGATGAAGGCGCGCTTCTTGCCCATGACGTTGCCCAGCTCGTCGAGGGCGACGGGCGTGGAACCCTTCTTGAAGTAGACCTTCTCGGGAGCGCGGAACCACAGCATGTTCTCACGGCGCTCGGCCACAGTCTTAACGTTGATCAAGTGCTTCACCCCAACGTTCTCGGAGACGGAGTTGCCGCCCCAGGAGCCGCAGCCCAGGGTCAGAGACGGCTTCATGCCAAAGTTGTACAGGTCACCGATGCCGCCGTGCGAGGACGGGGTATTGATGACGATACGGCAGGCCTTCATGACGTGCTCGAACAGGCTGATCTTCTCGGCCTGGGCGGGGTGCACGTACAGAGAGGCGGTGTGGCCCGGGCCACCGGCGAGCACCAGATGCTCGGCCTTGTCGACGGCCTCCTGGAAGTCCTTGGCGTGGTACATGGCCAGGACCGGGGAGAGCTTCTCGTGGGAGAACTCCTCCTTGGCGGGGTCGGTGGAGGTGACCTCGGCGATCAGAATCTTGGTCTTGGCGGGAACCTCGATGCCTGCGAGCTCGGCGATCTTGGCGGCAGCCATGCCGGGGATGCGGTGGTCGAGAGCGCCGTTCTTGAACATGGCGGCACGCAGGGCCTCCATCTCGGCACCCTGCTTGACGAAGTAGCAGCCGCGCTTCTGGAACTCGGCCTTAACCTGGTCATAGATGGTGTCGATGACGGTCACGGACTGCTCGGAAGCGCAGATCATGCCGTTGTCGAAGGTCTTGGAGTGGATGATGGAGTTGACGGCGAGCAGCACGTCGGCGGTGTCGTCGATGATGACCGGGGTGTTACCGGCGCCAACGCCCAGGGCGGGCTTGCCCGAGGAGTAGGCGGCCTTGACCATGCCCGGGCCACCGGTGGCGAGGATGATGTCGACGTCGCGCATGACCATGTTGGTCAGCTCGATGGAGGGGACATCGACCCAGCCGATGATGCCCTCGGGGGCGCCGGCCTTGACGGCGGCGTCGAGCACGAGCTTGGCGGCGGCGATGGTGCACTTGGCGGCTGCCGGGTGCGGGGAGATGATGATGCCGTTGCGGGTCTTCAGGCTGATCAGCGTCTTGAAGATCGCAGTGGAGGTGGGGTTGGTCGTCGGGATGACGGCGCCCACGATGCCGATGGGCTCGGCGATCTTGGTGATGCCGTAGGCCTCGTCGCGCTCCAGGACACCACAGGTCTTGGTGTTCTTGTAAGCGTTGTAGATGTACTCTGCGGCGTAGTGGTTCTTGATGACCTTGTCCTCAAGAACGCCGCGGCCGGTCTCCTCGAGGGCCATCTTCGCCAACGGGATACGAGCCTTGTTGGCGGCCATGGCGGCCTCATAGAAGATCTTGTCGACCTGCTCCTGCGTGTACGTAGCAAAAAGCGCCTGGGCCTCTCGCATCTGAGCGAGCTTAGCCTCAAGCGCCTCTACGTTGTCCACAATTGCGGGAGTAGTGTTTTCCGGTGACTTTTTCACCATTTGTGTCTCCTTGCGATCGGAGATTTACCCTACGTCTTGCATGATAGCAAGAAATTATTCGGCGAACGGTAAGATTCCCGTAAAAGGCATACTAAAACGCTTCAATCAACTGAAACGTTTCAACTATAACTATCTGCCTATTGCATTGCCCCGCTCATTGGGGACAGACTTACATGAGTGCTTTCACTCATTTGTGACAGACATGGATTTGTCATTTTGCCGTTCTGGGCCTGTTTTTGGCGCAGATTGGATATAAATAGGTCACAGGCTCAGCATTTCGCGTTCCTTCTCTCCTTTTAGGTGTTGCCTGTACGGCTTTGAAAGGAGAGACCATGCCCCGATGCGCCCGCGAAATATCGCTCACCGGCTATTACCACGTCTTTGACCGCGGCAACTCCAAACAGATCATTTTTGAAGATGATTCCGACCGCTATCGTTTCTTATCGGACATCTCAGACAGGTTTGCGTGCCATGACGTGGCGGTGTTGGCCTGGTGCCTTATGGATAATCACTTCCATTTGATGGTTGATGACCCATATGACAACCTTTCAAAGGCAATGCAGTGCGCGCTGACGGCCTATGCCAAGTATTTCAATGGAAAAACGGGAAGAACGGGTCACCTGTTTGATAATCGCTATTCGCGGATCGCGGTCGAGTCGGACACGCAGGCGGTGCAGTTGCTCGATTATATCCATCTCAATCCTGTGAAAGGTGTGCTCGACTCGCTCGATGCCTACCGCTGGTCAAGCTACAAGGCATACCAGCTGGGATACGATCCCTTTGATATCTGTGACGCGGCCCCTATGCTCGATATTGTCGGAGGCTCTCGTTGCTATTGCGAGCATCTCGAGGAAGTTGCCGGGCGCATCTGGTCAGTGGAGATTCTTCCGCGCCGACGGATCCCCGATGAGGACGCCCTTTCCGTTGCGCGCGAAGTTTTGCCGAGCATGGATCCTGCGCTGCTCAAGGCCCTGCCACGCTCCGAACGTGATGCCTGTCTGCTGAGGCTCAGGCGGGCACATCTCACGGTCAAGCAAATTGCCCGTATCACCGGTATCGGCGCTACAAGCGTGACCAAGGCCACTGTAGGCTGGAAGGAGGCAGCGTGAGGTAGGGGCGGAACCGCAGTCGGCATGCGTTACGTCTGTCCCCAATGCGTGAAAACACTCATGTAAGTCTGTCCCCAATGAGTGCAAAAAGGCGCCCTCCGTGGGGGAGGACGCCTTTGGTAAGTTCTATATGAACGCGAGGTCTTTGACCCGGAGAGTCCGAGGTACTTGTTGGTAAGACCTTATTTAGGAGCGCGCAACCTTGCCGGACTTGAGGCAGGTGGAGCAAACGTTCATCTTGCGACGGTGACCATCGACGACGACGTAAACGCGCTGGATGTTGGGGCGGAACTTACGGTTGGTGACGCGGTGAGAGTGGCTGATGGAGCGACCGGCAACGGGGTGCTTACCGCAAACTTCGCAAACTTTGGACATAACTGACCCTCCTTGGGCGACAAACGAACATGTCGCGTTAACAAACAAGCCTGAACTATAGCACAGAAGCAGCTCCCTGTGCGTAATCTACACAGAGATATTCCTCTTTTGGCGATAGTGCTCACGCCACGGCCCTGGACGTAGATCCGATTTGCGTGCAGCAGAGGGGATTATGCCAGCTCGTGCGTGCGTTTTCAAGCTCGTCCCACAAATATATATAGGTTTATGGAGCATTGGGCTCCGTTTACGGATTGTTCTGTATTTATGCTCGCAATTAAGCTCGAGGTTGGCTACACTATCCCTTGACCATTAAAGGGGTACGAGATACCCACATGGAATTACATAGCTGCCGAAGAGCAGCCCTTCCTGTGGGTGTCTGGTCCGCTTTAAGCGGTCGGGCATCTATTTTTTTGACTGTGTCAGCAGTCAAGACATGTGAGGAAGGAGATCGATGGGCACGACTTCCCCCAAGGCGGTCATCATGGACGAGACCGCCGTCAATCGAGCGATGACCCGCATCGCGCACGAGATTCTCGAGCGCAACGAGGGCTGTGAAGACCTCGCTCTGGTCGGCATCGTTACGCGCGGCGACCTTCTGGCAAAGAAGCTCGCCGAGGAGATCAAGGAGATCGAGGGCGTCGACGTTCCGCTCGGCAGCCTGGACATCAGCTTCTACCGCGATGACTATGCGACCAATTTCGCTCCCGCGATCCACGCTACCAACATTCCCTTCAGCGTCGACGGCAAGCGCGTCGTGCTGGTGGACGACATCCTGTATACGGGCCGTACTATCCGCGCCGCTCTGGATGCCGTCATGGACCTGGGCCGTCCGAGCCGCATCGAGCTGGCAGTTCTCGTTGACCGCGGTCACCGTGAGCTCCCCATCTCGCCGGACTTTGTCGGCAAGAACGTTCCCTCGTCGCATGAGGAGAACGTGCACCTATATATGAAGGAAGTCGACGGCCACACCGCCGTCGAGATTAACGACGTCGCGCCGGGTTCCCACGTGGGCTCCGCGCCGCTGGGAGGTGAGTAGTACCGTGGCGTTCAACCATAAGCACCTGATCGACATTACCGAGTACTCCGAAGAGGACATCAAGCTCATCCTCGAGACCGCCAAGGCGTTCTCTGAGGTCAACGAGCGTGCGATCAAGAAGGTCCCCACGCTCAAGGGCAAGACCATCGTCAACATGTTCAACGAGCCCTCGACGCGCACCCGCAGCTCCTTCGAGCTCGCCGAGAAGCGCCTTTCGGCCGACAGCCTCAACTTTGGCGGCTCCTCGACCTCCACGGTCAAGGGCGAGAGCCTCGTCGACACCGTCGAGACCCTCAACGCCTACAAGATTGATTGCATCGTCGTTCGCGATAAGCACGCCGGTGCTCCCTACATCGTCACGCAGAACTCGCCCGCGAGCGTCATCTGCGCCGGCGACGGCAAGCACAACCACCCCACGCAGGCCCTGCTCGACCTGTACACCATCTGGGAGCACAAGGGTGACTTCCACGGTCTGAAGGTCGCCGTCGTCGGCGATATCGCGCACTCCCGCGTGTGCGGCTCGCTGATCCCCGCACTTAAGATCATGGGCTGCGAGACCTACGCCGTCGCCCCCGGCACGCTGCTGCCGCCGGCGCCCGAGGTCCTGGGCTGCGACCACGTGACGAGCGACCTCGATTCCGTCCTGCCCGAGCTGGACGTCGTCTACATGTTGCGCGTGCAGCAGGAGCGCCTCGAGGGCGCACCGTTCCCCACGATTCGTGAGTACCACAAGCTCTTCGGTCTGACCAAGGACCGCGAGAAGCTCATGAAGCCCGATGCGATTATCTGCCACCCGGGCCCCATCAACCGCGGCGTTGAGTTCGACTCCTATATGGCCGACCACCCGCAACGCTCCGTCATCCTGGAGCAGGTCTACGCCGGTATCTGCGTGCGTATGGCTATCCTGTATCTGCTGCTTGGAGGTGCCGATAATGGCCTTGCTTCTTAAGAATGCCCACGTCGTCGATCCGTCCGTCGAGCTTGACGGTGTCGTCGACGTCCTGATCGACGGTGACAAGATCGCCGAGGTCGGCGAGAACCTCGCCGCCGAGGGAGCCGAGGTCCGCGACCTTTCCGGCAAGTATCTCGTCCCCGGCCTGGTGGATATGCACGTGCATCTGCGCGAGCCTGGCTACGAGGTCAAAGAGGACATCGAGAGCGGCACCCGCGCTGCTGCCAAGGGCGGCTTCACCGGCGTGTGCGCCATGCCCAACACCGATCCCGTCACCGATAACGGCACCGTCGTGGAGTTCGTCAAGTCCCGCGCTGCCGAGGTCGGCAAGTGCCGCGTGCACGTGGCCGGCTCCTGCTCGCAAGGGCTCAAGGGCGACACGCTGTCCGAGATGGGCGACATGGTGGCGCACGGCGCCGTCGCCTTCACCGACGATGGTCGCGGCGTGCAGGGCGCGGGCATGCTCCGTCGCTGCATGGACTACGGCAAGATGTTCGGCAAGGTCTTTATGAGCCACTGCCAGGACGAGGATCTGGTCGGCCACGGCCAGATCAACGAGGGCAAGGTCTCGACCCGTCTGGCCCTCGAGGGTTGGCCGGCCGCCGGCGAGGAGCTTCAGATTGCCCGCGACATCGAGATTGCCAAGCTGACCGGTGCCAAGCTGCACATCCAGCACATCTCCACCGCTCATGGCCTGGAGCTCGTGCGTGCCGGTAAGGCTGCCGGTGTCCAGGTGACCTGCGAGGCCACCCCGCACCACATGTTCCTGACCGAGAACGACCTGGACGAGACCTACAACACCTCGCTCAAGGTCAATCCGCCGCTGCGCACCGACGAGGATGCCGAGGCCATCCGTCAGGGTGTCATCGACGGTACCGTCGACGCTATCGTTACCGACCACGCTCCCCACACCCCGTGGGAGAAGGCCCGCGAGTTCGAGCTCGCGCCCTTTGGAATGATTGGCCTCGAGACTTCGCTGTCGCTCGTGCTCACTGAGCTGGTCAACACGGGCAAGATGAGCGTGAGCCGCATGGTCGAGCTCATGGCCATCAAGCCGCGTGAGATTCTGGGCCTCGATCAGGTTCAGATCAAGGCGGGCTCTGTCGCCGACCTGACCGTGTTCGACCCCTCCGCAACCTGGACGGTTGGCGAGGACGGTTACGAGTCGCGCGCCGAGAACTCCGGTTTTGCCGGCCGCACGCTCACCGGTCGTGCCACCGATGTATTTGTCGGTGGCAAGCAGACGCTCGCCGACGGCTGCATCTGCTAGCATAGCCTTATCGCTTTTGTGCGCGGCGCCCTTGCGGTGCCGCGCTTTCTGTTCGTTTAGACCATGCAACCGCATGGGGGATTGGAGCGTCTATGCCCACACCTTCCACTGCACGCATGCACGACTTCGAGGTCGTCTCGAACCGGGAGATCGCCGACGGCATCTTCTCGCTCGTCATCTCGGCCCCCAAGCTTGCAAGTGCGCTCAAGCCCGGTCAGTTTGTGAACATCGCCGTCCCCGGCGATGCGTCTTCTCTGCTTCGTGTGCCCTTGAGTTTCTACCGCGCCGACGCCGAGGCCGGCACCGTCGAGCTGTGGTACGCCGTCGTGGGCGACGATACCCGCCGTTTGTCTCAGATGGGCCCCGGCTCCACCTCTAACCTGCTGGGGCCCGGTGGCCGTGGCTGGATGGTACCCGAGGGCACTAGGAAGGCTTTGCTCGTCGCCGGTGGTAT
>UROC01000042.1 GCA_900549345.1 uncultured Collinsella sp. | reverse complement strand
GAACCGTATATTTGTCGCTTAACATTCCTAAATCCTTCATGATTTTAGCGCCGTATACAGCAGATACGATACCGCCGCACTGGTCGGACACGCCGCGTCCGCCAATCTCGGTGTCATTCTCATAGCCCTCATAAGGATCGAAGTTCCAGTTGTTCTTGTTGCCGATGCCAACGGTGTCGATGTGGGCGTCAAAACCGATTAAGGTCTTGCCGGTGCCCATATATCCCAGCACGTTGCCCATGGGATCGATCTCAACCTTGTCGAAATCGAGCTTTCTCATCTCCTCCGCAATGCGGTCGATGTGAGCCTTCTCATCACAGCTCTCGCCCGGGAATTTAACGATGTCGCGTAAGAACTTGGTCATGTCTTTTTCATAGTTCTTTGCTGCTTCTTTGATTTTTGCGTAATCCAGACTCATAGTGTTTGTTTCCTCCATTTTGATTCGTTAAAACGTTATTATGATGAATGCTGCCGGCCGGACAGCATGTAATAACCGCTGTGTAACCTGTATTTACTGGTCCAGACCCTTCCAAACGATGTTCTTGTAGCGTTCCGGGTCCGTGTCGCCCTCGGTGGAGAAGCAGAGCACGGAGCTCGTCTTGTCCAGGCCGATGAGCTCCTTGAGCTCGGCGTACTCGGGGTCGAGCATGAGGGTCTCGACTAGGCCGGTGGTCACTGCGCCGGACTCGCCGGAGATGACGCGCGGGTCGCCCTTCTCGGGAGCGCCCAGGGTGCGCATGCCGCGAGCGGTGACCCAGTCGGGGCAGGACACGAAGGCGGTGGTGTGGTTGCGCAGGATATCCCAGCCCAAGATGTTGGGCTCGCCGCAGCACAGGCCGGCCATGATGGAGGGCATGTCGCCGTCCACGATGCGCGGGTCGCCGTCGCCGGCGGCAGCGCCCTTGTACAGGCAGGCGGCAGGCGCGCACTCGACCACGACGAAGGTGGGCGGGTTATCGGGATACAGGTTGGTGAAGTAGCCCACCACGGCGCCGGCGAGCGAACCCACGCCAGCCTGGACAAACACGTGCGTCGGGCGGTTGATGGCCATCTCGCGCAGCTGCTCGGCAGCCTCGGAAGCCATGGTGCCGTAGCCCTCCATGATCCAGGACGGGATCTTCTCGTAGCCCTCCCAGGCGGTGTCCTGAACGATGACGCCGCGCTCGCAGGCATCGGCCTCGGCGGCGGCCATGCGCACGCACTCGTCGTAGTTGACCTCTTCGATGGTCACCGTGGCGCCCTCGGCGGCGATGTTATCAAAGCGGGGCTTGGTGGAACCCTTGGGCATGTGCACGACGGCCTTCTGGCCCAGCTTGTTGGCAGCCCATGCCACGCCGCGGCCATGGTTGCCGTCGGTGGCGGTAAAGAAGGTGGCCTGGCCAAAGTCCTTGGCAAGCTGATCGGAGGTCAGGTAATCGAAGGTGCACTCGGCAACGTCCTTGCCGGTCTCGTCGGCAATGTAGTTGGCCATGGCAAACGAACCGCCCAGGACCTTAAAGGCGTTGAGGCCAAAGCGATAGCTCTCGTCCTTAACGCACAGGTTGGACAGGCCCAGGCGCGCGGCCTGGCCATCCAGGCGGGCAAGCGGAGTGACGGTGTACTGGGGGAACGACTGGTGGAAGGCGCGGGCCTTCTTCACGTGGTCGAGGCTCATGATTCCCAAGTGCTTGTCATCGCTCTTGGGCATCGTGTTGCCCGCCCACTGGATCTTATCGGCCATACGGTGAACTCCTTAAGTTCTCTCTTGCCGGCCCCCGCATACGCGTTTCAGCCCGATCCCATTCACACGGCTGAACTTTTATGTGGATGCCAAACAAAAAGTTTGTTAGCACTGTTCTATCACACTTTTTGATTGGAAAACCTAACAAATTGTTTGTTGCCGTAATCGGTACCTTTTCGCCGCCGAACGGTCACATAACGCAGCGACGCTTTCGTTATTTGCGAACAAGTGTGGTTTATGGCAAAGTGAGCCCAAACTAATTTTTAGGAAGGCACCCATGACCCCCGCACAGATTGAGTTTTATAAGCGCCTTGCACACGGCCTGGCGCTCCAATTTGGCCCCAACTGCGAAATCGTCGTCCACGACCTGGAGACCGAGGACGTGGACCGCTCCATCGTAGTGATCGAAAACGGCCACGTCAGCGGGCGCAAACTGGGTGACGGCCCCAGCCATATTGTGCTTGAATCTATGCACGAGGGCACCGCCGACGTGCACGACCGCGAGCCGTACCTCACCAAAACCGCCGATGGCAAGCTGCTCAAGTCCTCGACCATCTTTATCCGCAACGATGAGGGCAAGCCCGTCGGCATTTTGGGCATCAACTTTGACATTACGCTTATGAAGGCTTTTGAGCGTTCGCTCGACGCCTTTACCGGCACCGGCGGCACGGGCTACACCGAGCCCGAGCCCATTACCAAGAACATCGGCGACCTGCTCGAGGACCTGCTGCACGAGTGCGAACAGTTTGTGGGCAAGCCCGCGGCACTCATGACCAAAGACGAGCGCATTCGTGCCATTGGCTACCTCGACCGTCGCGGCGCCTTCCTCATTTCCAAGTCGAGCGAACGCGCCTGCGAGTTCTTTGGCATCTCCAAGTACAGCTTCTATAGCTACCTCAATGAGGCCAAGGCGGCGGCCGGCGACAAGTAGGCACTCGCCTAGATTGCCCCTCCCCTTTTGGGCGCGAGTTCTGGAAAGCTCGAATCCAAGACCGAGCCGCTTGGGAAGTTCCATATAATCGATGTCATTAGTATTTCGAAAGGGTGGAACAGAATGGCGTTGAGCAAGGCATCGTGCACCGGTCGCGGATTGATTCCGGCAATTGGTGGACATGTGCACCGCATGTTCGATGAGGGTGAAGACGACTTGTTTTCGCTGAGCCTTGACGACGTGATGGATGATCGCCCGTGGACCGCCGACGAACTCATGGGCGGCGGGGCTCGCCCGTCAAGCCCCAATCCCGCACTTGCGCCTAAGCCCGCATCTGCGCCGACTCCTGCGCAGTCGCCTGTTTCGACGCCCGCACTCACTTCGGCGACCACGCCCGCTCCCCGCCCCGCAAGCGACCCGTCCGAAACGGCGGCATTTCTCGCTGCAGCGACGCAGGGCAAATCGGCCGACAGCACCGTTATGTACAGCGCCCAGCAGTTGCCTGTTCCTGCGGCACGCAAGCCTCCGGTCACAAGGCTCGATGAGCCCGTTGCCCATCAGGTTGCCTACGATTCCTGGGCTGCAACCGATCTGGATGAGACCTCTACCGGCATGCCGGCGCTCGACGTTCCAGTTAACCCGCTTTTTGCCGCCAACACGAGTGCCGCGGACTATGAGAGCGGTACGGCATTTTCCGATTATTCCGATGGCTATGCTGGCAACGGTCGCATCGAGACCGAGGATTATGGCACCGCATCGAGCGATTATCTCAACGATCCGTACGCTGCCACGCCTGCACCGGAATATGACCCGGAGGCCGCGTCCGCGCCGGTGTATACCAAAAGCACAGGCGAAGAACGCTTCGCCGATTATTACGCCGAGGAAAAGGCGCTGCGTTTCTCGGAATTTCCGCAGGCAGTCAAGGTTGCCTTTATCGCCATTGTCATTGCCCTGCTCGGTGTCATTGCGTTTGAGGGATTCCGGCTGTTCTCCGGCCCCACCCAAGCGGAGTCGGAGACCCAGCAAAAAGAGGACGATAACGAGTATCTGGACATCAACACCCTCAAGGGCGACCCCAACGACGGGGACGACGAGTAGCGAGGGCTAAGGGAGGGTCGGAAGAGTCGGCGGCACGTTACGGCTCCAAAAGCCCTGCCATAAAGATGGGCAGATACAGCACGTCACCATCGCGGTGAAGATTACATTCCGCAAGTACCAGGGCGCGATCGATTCCGTAGCCCTTCGTCGCGAGCGCGTTGTCGAGCGCCGCATGGGACTTAAAGCTCTTGCCCGACTTGACCTCGATGGCAAGGACCTCCCCATCGAGCGTCTCCTCCACAAAATCGAGCTCGCCGACTTTTTTAGACGTAAAGTAGCGCAATCTGAATCCGTGGGCTTTGAGCTCTTGGGCAACGAAGCCCTCAAACGCCGCCCCCATGTTCATGCCAAAGGCGTCTTCCGCCTCCCCATCAAAAACGCCTTGGGCGACCCTTTTGGAATACGACGACATGAGCATTCCGGTGTCCAAGTAAAACAGCTTAAATAGATTTCGCTGCTCCCCCAATAAAAGGGGTGCCACGGGCGCCGTTACGTTATACACGGGAAGCGCGACACCCGCCTCCGACAACCAGAGAAAATGATCTGTCACCTGCGAAAAACGTTTGACACCGTTAATCGACGACAGCTTGAATCGCTTGTTTTTGGAGCCGGCCTCGCTGGGAATCAAATCATAGATATCGCGAATAACCAAGCGTAGCTCGGGCGGAGCGTACTTTGCGATGTCATCGCGATACAGGGCGTGAAGATCGCGATGGATGTTTCGAACCTCGTCGACATTGCGCGTCGCCAAGAAGGAATTGACCGCGTCGGGCATGCCCCCCACCACCACATACTGATGGAACAGATTGAGCAAGCGGTCATACAGATAGCCGGGGAGCTCCTTTTCGTCCTTTAGACAACCCCTGAGCATGTCAAACGCTCCGGCAGCAACGCCGCTTGCCCAGCAGAACTCCTCAAAGTCGAGCGGGTACATCTGGACCTGCTCGACATACCCCACCGGCAGGGAATCGATGCCCTCGAGCTCAACGCCAAGGAGCGATCCGGTAAGGATGTATCGAAAGTCGCCGCGCTGGACCAGGTATTTGATAAACGTCACTACGTTGGGGCATCGCTGCACCTCGTCGATAACCACAACGGTCTTGTTCGCAACCATCGGCTGCGTTGCAGCAATAGACATGCGCATAAGCAGGTCATCCGCGCTTTTTGCCGCCAAAAACGAATCGCGCACGGACGCGTCGGCGATAAGGTCGAACGTCACGACATTTTCGAACGATTCGCTTGCAAAGACGTTGACCAAATATGACTTTCCTACCTGTCGGGCGCCCTTGACCAAAAGAGCCTTATTAGGCGACGAGGCAAGCCAAGATTCAAACTGTGCTTTCGCTTTTCTCTGTAGCATAAGCGTACCCCTTATTACGTGCTGTTTTAGCACTAGGATACACTTTTCCGTGGTTGCTAGATGCTCATTTCGACACTTTTTCGAGTTTTTGAAGTGTGTATTACGACACTTTTCCGTACTTTTACACGGGATATTTCGACACTTTTTCGGATTTAAGCCTAACAGCAGCCGGCGAAATCAAGCGCCGTCTGCACATCATTTCGCAGGCGGCGCTTGATTTGTGTCCGCGCGCGCTGATAGACTTCCTCTTGCCCGCAGGGAGCGGGCGCGTTTTATCCAGAGTCGGGGTAGAGAGTTGGCTCCACGATCCCGACGCCAACCGGCCAAGAGGCACGGTGGCCCTGCCAACATCGATGAAAGGAGTCCGTATGGACAATTTCTCTGTGCGCAGTGAGCGCAACTTCCACAACCTGGCAGCCAAGCCAAAACGAATGCATCTTCTGGATAAGCCAAATGGCTACGCCTCGGCTTTGGTGAAGAGCGGCCTCTCCCACCAGATGCGCTTTACCATACAGAAGCTCGAGGAAGAGCTCTGTGCTGCTGGCAACCCACATGTTCTGCAGATCAAGCTGCTCGGAGACGACTCGCGCGAGCCGTCCAACTGGAAGCTCTTCGCCGACGGCGCGTGCGTCGCAAGCGGCTCGGGTGACTTTGCCCGCGAGTGCTTCTACGAGGGAGCTGAGGTGTTTCTGGACCTGTGTCGCGACGCCGTACGCACGGCCGAGCTGTACTAGTGGAGCCAGAGGGAGTATGAGCTGTTGAATGCGGCCCGCGGGATTGCGGGGGCGTAGGAACAGAAGCCTCATGATGGTGGCCTCGGCTGGAATGACGTATCGCTCGATAAATGATCTCAACAACGTAGCCGATGCGCCGCATTTCGCCTCAAAGGCATTGAGCGATCGGGCGGCGTCCAGCATTTCTTTGATATCCCCAATTGATTGTTCCGAGAAAGTCTCTTCATGCCCTCATAATCGCCCTTACGAGAAACTTGGACGAGACGGGCGTCCATACGCCGTCTCTAAACTAACGAGCCGTTCGCGGAAAGAACATCAGGCTAGCGTGGGCCAAAGATATACTGGTATCGTTGCAACAATTATGGAAGATCGGCATCGTCAATGACCTCCTTGAAATTCTCCAGGCGCTTCGCGCTTAGCCTGCTCGTCCCGCTGTCCGCCGCCGTAGCGCTAGCTTTGCCCTCAACCGCCCTCGCTGCGTCGGACCCGAACCCGCCCAGCATCTCCAACGTGACGTTATCCGCGACGACAGTCACGGCCGGCTCCACGCTGCATGTCGGCTACGATGTGGACGACCCCGATGGGGTGCGGTCAGTCACGCCGATAGTCGAGGTCGTCGTCGATAGCGATGACGGGGACCAGGGCAACAGCTCCCGCCTCGCCTTCCGGTCGACCGGCGACACGACCGCGGGCTTCGATATCCCCACCTCCCCGAGCGACCGGCCCTGCAGGTACCGGATCATCGGCCTCGGCGTGACCGATAGCCTTGGATGGGTTACCGATGTCTACGACGCGGCGTATGCCGAGGAGAAGGGACTCAACTCTCCGACCTTCGCCACCAGCCCCCTCGTCTATGAGGTGACCGAGGGGCCCGCGGACCAGAACCCGCCGACCGTGTCCTCCGTGTCGTTCTCGAGCAGGGAGGTCGCGACCGGTGCCGACTTCCACATCTCTTGGTCCGTCGCGGACCCGGACGGCGTTCGCTCCGTTTCCCCCATACTGCAGCGGGGCTGGGAGGATAAGGACGACGGCCGCTCCGTTTCGTCGGCCTATTATCACGGAGGCTCGTCTATCGACGGGTTCGACCTCACATTCGACAGCAATAGGATCGGAAGGCACAGGCTGATCGGCCTTTCGGTCACCGATGACCTAGGGTTCGAGACCGATGTGTACGAGAGTTCCTACGCCAGGGCCAACGGCATCTCGGGCGCGACTTTCTCGGTTGCCGACCCGAGCGAGCTGTGCTTCGAGGTGACCGGCAGCGCGATCGACCGGAACCCGCCCACGGTCTCGAACGTTTCCATCTCCGCGAAGAGAGTCCCTGTCGGCGGGCTCCTCCGCATCTATTGCAATGTAGGCGACGCGGACGGCGTGAAGTCTGTCTCCCCGATTCTCGGCGACCCCGGCTATGTCGAGGACCCGAACTCTGTAAAGGCCGTAAAACGTTGAGCTGCAGCTACGATGCGGCAAGAGGCTATATCGAAATCGAGTTCCCCACGTCGCTCTCGATGGGCTCGTTTGAAATCCATGCCCTCGCGGTCCTCGACAAGGCGGGTCATGAGACCTTCGTCTACAGCTCCGCCTACGCCGAGCGTAACGGCAAGACCGGCGTCCGGACCTTTGATGTCGACGACGCGGAGAACGTCACCTTCGACGTGACCGCCCCGCTGTATGCCGCCACCAAGGGCAACGGGCAGGCATATGCAAAGGGCAACGAGAACGGTCTGACCTTCCGCTTCAGCGGTCCTCTCGATGAGTTCACGCGTCTCCTCGTGGACGGAAATGAGGCCTCCGCTGAGAACTACACCGCAACCAAGGGCAGCACGATTATCGAGCTCAAGCCGGCCTACCTGGACACGCTTGCCGCCGGCGGACACACCGTCACGGCCGTCTGGAAGGACGGGACGGCGACCGATGCATCCTTCACCGTGGAGGGGAAGGCCCAAGGGGAGCAGGCGGGCGGCAAGACCGATGTAGATTCACCCGGCGACAACAAAAGTGATCCTGCCACTCCTGAAAAGGACGCCGACGAGGCGTCTACAAAAAGGTCGGGACACACGACAACCGATGAACTAAAGCTCGCCGTAACCGGCGACTCCGCTTGGATGGCCAGCATCGCATTAGCCATGGCGGCCACGGCCTGCTTCGCGGCAGCGAGAAGGCTTGAGCCCAAGCAGCATAGGCACGAACAGTAGCTCAAAGCGAACTCAACTGGGAAGGGCAGATGGATAGCCGTCCTTCTCTTGCAATCAACCCAATCCGCTGAAATGCAATCAGTTAACGAGTTTTGCCAGACGCTCGGTCTCTACCCCGCTCTGGCAAGCCACCTAGCAATGAGATAATGCCCACGGCGATCAACGCAAACAAGGAGCACGCTATGGCAGACAACGAGATCAAACCCTCAACGGACGGCGGCCGAGAGGAACTCGTGGCAAAACAGCTCGCATCGACCAAAATCCACCTCGCGCTCACCCAGGAGCGGGCGGACATCTCCGGCGCCATCAAGCTGCCGCTCGAGCGAATTCCCCAGCTCGGCGTGGCGTTCGCCTCGCTCCCCTCGATGTTTCGCACCGTCACTAACACGGTGAGCGTACCCACGTTGCTCCAGGCGACTGACAAATTTGGCAACCCGCTCGATCCGTCGAAACTCAACTCGTTCAAGGACGGCAGCGGTCTCACAGGGGGCTACCGCGACGCAGTCAAGGGCTTTGGACAGGCGCGCTTCCACGTAGTCGAGGGCGACATCGCCACGAGCGTCACTCAAGTGCCTTACGACCCGACGTCGTTGTTCATGGCAGCCGCAATCGCGCAGATAAACCAAAAGCTCGACTCCATCCAGGAGTCCGTCGACGAGATGTTCGAGTACATGCGTCAGCGCGACAAGGCCAACATGCGTGGCAACCTCAAGACGCTCGCAGACATCCTCAACGGTTACGGCCTCAACTACGGCAACGCCACCTACATGGCAAACGCCCATATGAAGGTGCTCGACATCAAACAGTCGTCCGCGCAGGACATGGAACTCTTCCGCTCGCAGGCGCAAGCGGATCTGAAAAAGAAAGGGTTCATCGAGGTGCGAGACGGCTTAGGCAGACGCCTCGACAAGGTGCTCGACTACCTCAAAGACTGCCAGCTCGCCACCTACATCCACGCGTTCTCACTGTTCCTCGAACCCATGCTCGCCCAGAACTTCGAGCCCGCAAAGCTCGCGGACGCCACCGCGAAGATCGAGGCCGATTCGATTGCGTATCGCGAGCTCTACACCGAGTGTTACGACGCCCTCGAGGCGGGAACTGCCGACACCGTCGATGCGGCACTGCTGGGCGGCATCGCGTCCGCGGGCAAATTGCTCGGTCACGCCATCGCAAAGACCCCCGTGGGCGAACATACGCTCATCGACGAGGCACTCGAGGGTGCAGGAGAGGACATCGGCAGGTTCAACGACAGGCAATCCGAGAAACTCCTCGAAAAGCTCCATCGGGCAAAGACGCCTGACGTCGCACCGTTCAAGCAGAGCGTAATGGAAGTAGACACCCTCTACAACCGCCCCACGCAGATCGCCGTGGACGCCGAGAACGTCTACATCCTGCCTGCCAAGCGGCAGGAAGAGTAGCGATACGCGACAGGCCACGCGCCATGCAGACGGCCAACGCCGCCTATCTCCCCTCCGCCTTCAACTTCAGCAACAGATCGCTCAGCTCGGGGCACTTGCTGGAAAGGCGTGTCTCCGCTCGCTCGCCCATCCCCCACCGCTGGCGGATCTCCTGGGCATGCGGACTCACGCGATAGTCCCCCTCCATCATCTGCTTGAGCAACTTGGCGGTTACACGTGCATCGGCCAGGGCGCTATGGGCGTGGCCCGTCGACTCGTCGAACTCGATGCCAAACCACGTTGCCGCGTCACTCAAAGAGACGCGCCCGTGGCTACCCACGTCCATGATCGAGGTGTAAAACGCCTGCAGGTCGGCCCAGTCCGTAGGAAATGCGGAAAGATCGATATGCTTTGCCTGGCACTCAGTCAAAAGCTGTCGACGATCCGCCCCGCTCCAACAGACCACCTGGGCGGAGTAGCGACCGATCCAATCGCTGAGCCTTTTGATCACCATGTAGAGCGGATCGGCCATCGCAGTGTCCACGGCCGATATCCCCGTAAGCTCGCGAACGGGGAACGCAACGCCTTCGGCATATTCCGTCTGCACAAACTGCGAGAACTCGCCCATCACGTTGCCGCGGTTATCGAGCTTAACCGCGCCGACCTCGATAATCTCGTTGCGCAACCCGCGGCGCTGGCGCTGCCTTGACACCGGCGCAAACTCGAAGTCGAGCACAATCTGACGCGCAAAGTTCGTCGTATCGATAGCCGAGATACACGGCGTCTTTTTGTCTGGCACGGTGAGGGCCTTTCTCCGTCAACTGCCGCCTGTTTCACAGGCAGCTACATTGCCGTAAGGATAAGTGTCCGTGCGGACATGAAATCGCACAGTGCAGCTTTCCGACATCCTTGCGTAAGGCTGCGCTTTGAAATGGTCACGTCGTTGTTATTATCGAACATATATTCGTATTTATGGCTGCAGTTTGATAGACTGGTTATTGTTGACGGCAGTTCCATGTGCCGGGCAGCGCCCTCCATGCGACGGGAGGTGATGCCCATGACCGATCTGACTGATTTCGTGAAGCTCCTGACCGCTTTGGTCTCGCTCCTCACGGCGCTTATCGGACTTACCGAGGCACTCAAGCAGCGTACGAAGCTTAAAAAGAGGGGTCGACGCCGCTAAGGCGATGACCCCTTAATCCAAGCAACGGCGCTGCCCAGCTCTTCACTACTTGGGCTGCCGTCGACCTTATTTTACCCACGGGCGCCGGGTTTACCAAATGGATTTTCGGTAAAGGAAGCACGGCACGCCCGCAAAACCGCTACGCCCCAAGTGCCGCCATGGGGATCACCGCCACGCCGTCGTCGCGTGTGTAGGCAATGCTCCCCTTTCCAACCACGACCGCCAAAAACGCCGGCGCGGCATTCTGGGCGGCAGGATTGGAGAGCACTTTCCTCTCCAGCGCCTTGAGATTTCTCGCTCCATCGTCTGCTTTCGCATCACTCAGCTTGACCTCGATAGCTCCCCAGCGCCCGTCGTGCTCAACGATCAGATCGACCTCAAGGCCCTTCTCATCTCGGAAATAATGGACACTGTTGTCGACACCGCCGTAGGTGGAAAGGAACACGCGCACGTCGCGCAGAACGAGGTTCTCAAAGAGCATCCCTAGCGTTTGCATATCGCCAAGCAGCCGCTCAGGGGTAGCCCCCAGCAACGCCGCCGCAAGTGACGGGTCACAGAAGTAGCGCTTGGGGCGCACGCGAACGCGGCCTTCGAGCGCACATACTGGCTTGCTCTCTCGCACAAGCTCGTCCGAAAACCCAAGGTTTGCAGGTCACCGCTCCTGCAGCACCAACGGGCGACGTCATCCTGCGAAATTACGCCATTCTCAATGCAGTTTTTACGCCGTTTTCATTGTAGGTTTTACGCTCGGCATCCTTGGCGCGGCGCTTGCTCAACCACCGGACCAGCGAATTGCCCGGATTCTGGGACGTGCTTTCCGCTCCAGGCCTCTACCGGAAAATGCGTCCCACTCTGAGGCCGAAATCTGGGACGCGCTTTCCGCCAAAGGGAAAGCGCGTCCCATTCCGAGCATCACATCAGAGCGCGCTTGGTTATCTCCGCTCGCACATCTCGGCAAACGAAATCAGCTTGACGTCTCCCCTACTCTCCGCGGCATCCCGACATCCCGGCGTAAAGCCGCTTTTTGAGAAAAGCGCATAGCTTTTTCGTTGCCGTCTAAAGAGCTCGCTTCGGTGCACGAGCTTTTGCAGCACGTCTTCGCCCGCCGGCTCATTGCGCCATTTGCACTCCGCAAACAGCGCAGTGCCCTCGCCATCGTCAACAATCAAGTCGATTTCTTCCTGCGTATGCGTGCGATTGTCCGTCCCCCACCAGCGCCCGACGCTCGCCGGAACCACGTCGAGCTGGCCCGCGCGCGCGAGTTCGTACACGTATTGTCTGCATATAAGCTCAAAGACCGTACCCATGTAATCCGATACGTGCGGCTCAATGCGCTTATACGCCATCTCGGCCATATCGTTTTGAATCAGCCCAATGTTCTGCGGCACAAACTTGTACCAGAACCTAAACATCTGGTCGCTCAGCAGATACACAGCCCGCTTATTGCTCGTCTCGTTTAGGGGCAGCTCGCGCTCGACAATCCCAAGCGACGCCAGCTTATCCACATAGCTCTTTACGTTGCTCGCAGGGATTCCCGTAGAGCTCGCAATCTCCGAGATCTTCGAGCGCCCCTGAGCAATTGCTTGCACGATCGCATCATATTGCTCGGGATTGCGGCACTCTTGCAATAGCAGGTTACTCGGCTCTTCAAAGAGATAACCCGTAGGGGTAAGAAAAAGACGCTTGATGTTGTCCTTGAGCGATACGGTAGGATCGACTTTCTCGATATATGCAGGAATGCCGCCCGTCATGCCATAGCAAACCGCAGCGTCTTCGCGACCCATGCTCTGCCATAGGCCGAGGGTCGTCGTAAAATCGAGCGGCATGATCTTAAACTGGGCCGTACGCCTACCGTATAGTGGGCTCTCGTAGCCCAATACCTGTTCCTCCATAAACGAAAGAGACGAGCCGCATAGAATCAGCATGAGCCTGGTCTCTTTGTACAGGTGATCAATCTTGTCTTGCAGCAACGAGCTGATCTCGGGATTCGATTGGGCGAGATAGGGATACTCGTCAATCACGACAATCAAACGTTCCGCTCGAGCCATGGTGGCCAATGCATCGAACGCTTCGTCAAAACTACGAAACGACACGCCTGCAGCACCAACCGAGCCTGCAAGTATCGCCTGGCTAAAGCCGTGCAGGTTTGCCTCCGCATTGGTACGACGAGCTTGAAAGTAAATAGCCTTCTTGCCTTGGATGAACTCTGTGATAAGGCGCGTTTTACCCACACGACGGCGGCCGTAAATCACAGGCATTTCAAAGGAGCCCGTGCCATACAGTCGATTGAGCTCGGACATTTCCACTGTTCTTCCGATAAACATAGGGCCATCCTTCCTTTACGTTATAGCTAGCTATATTATACCTTCCTATAATATGTCTAGCTATAACGTAATCCGACAAGCGGAGCACGAAAAGGGGCGGTACACCCCCGCACGTGGACCGTTCCGGAAAATGTACCCCGTTCTGGAGCCAAAAACTGGGCCGTAGTTTCCGCCAAGCATCCCATCCGGAAAGCGTGTCCCGTTCTGAGTGGCAATTCCGGGACGCAGTTTCCACTCCAAACAAAAGGCCCCGGCTCGCGATGGAGCTGGGGCCAAAGACGCAGCTTATGCAGTTGGCGTTGAGCGCAGACGGCAGTCAACAATGGCCGTCCGCGCTCTACTCTACCCGCGGTGACGAGCGCGGCTGTACGGCGTATCCACCATGGGCAGATCCGGACGCAGCTTGCCGTCAAATGCGCGGTAGGCGTTCTGCACGGCGGGCGCCGTGGGGATCGTTGCGATCTCGCCGATGCCCTTGCCGCCGTATGCCACGGGCAGCAGCTCGTCCTTCTCCACGTAGATGGCGTGGATATCCGGAATCTCGGGCGCACGGAACAGCCCAAGCGTACCGTACCTTGCCTGGGGTACGCAGTCCTTGAGCGGCCAGTCCTCGGTAAGCGCATAGCCCATGCCCATGAGCACGCCGCCTTCGATCTGACCCTGGATGGAGATGGGGTTGACCACCTTGCCGGAATCGTGCGCGGCATAGACCTCGCTCACGCGGCCGTCATCGTCCAAAATGACCACATGTGTGGCAAAGCCGTAGCAGATGTGGCTCTTGGGGTTGGGAACATCCGCACCCAGCTTGTCGGTCGGCTCCAGGTACACGTAGCCAAACTCACATCCCTCGAGCGCCTTGATGGCGGCCGCGGGATCCTGAGGATGCATACCCTGGCCGGCGACGAGTTCCTGCGTGTGCAGCTGATAGGCGCGACCGTCATCGTACTCGATCTTGACGCCGTCGCCATGTGCACTCACGGGAGCGGTGGGCGCAGGCTTGCCGGCCTCGATGCCAAGCATGGCATCGCGCAGCAGGAAGGCGGCACCGCGCACGGCCTCGCCGGTCACGACCGTCTGACGCGAGCCAGACGTGGTGCCGGAGTCGGGAGCGTTCTCGGTGGAGCACTCGCCGTTGGCGATGCAGCGAAGCGGCAGACCGCATGCCTCGGCAACGTCCTGCAAAAAGACGGTGTTGCAGCCCTGGCCGATGTCGGACGTGGCGGCATAGACCACGGCGCAGCCATCCTCGACGCGAATCTTGCAGCGACCGGCATCGGGCAGGCCCACGCCCACGCCGGCGTTCTTCATGGCGCAGGCAATGCCGGCGTGGCCGGGATGCGCGTAGTAGGCATCCTTGACCTCGAGCAGCGTCTCCTTAAGCGCCGTGGAGCAGTCGGCAATCTGACCGTTGGGCAGAACCTCGCCCGGCTCGATGGCGTTTCGGTAACGAATCTCCCACGGATCCAGGCCAACCTTCTCTGCCAGCAGGTCGATCAGGCTCTCGAGCGCAAACTCGGACTGGCAAACGCCAAAGCCTCGGTACGCGCCGGCGGGCGGGTTGTTGGTGTAGTAGCCAAAGCCGCGAATGTCGGTGTTCTGGTACTTGTAGGGGCCGACGGCATGCGTACAGGCGCGCTCGAGCACCGGGCCGCACAGCGACGCGTAGGCGCCGGTGTCAAAGTTGATCTCGCAATCCAGGCCGGTAAAGTTGCCCTCGGCGTCGCAACCCAGCGTAAAGGTACCGTCCATGGCATGGCGCTTGGGATGGAAAGCGAGCGACTCGGCACGCGTGAGCTTGCACTTCACAGGACGCTGGAACTTATATGCGGCGAGCGCGGCCAGGTGCTGGACCGAAACGTCCTCCTTACCGCCAAAGCCGCCACCCACGAGCATGGTCTCGACGACCACACGCTCGGGTTCGCTATCCCAGCCAAACATGTGGGCGCACTCTTTGCGCGTATCGTAGGCACCCTGGTCGGTCGACTGCACCTTGACGCCGTTCTTGTACGGGAAGGCGACGGCGCACTCGGGCTCCAAGAAGGCATGCTCGGTAAAGGGCGTGGTAAAGCGCTGCGTCACGGTGAACGCGCTCTCTGCCAGCGCCTTGGCGGCGTCGCCGCGCGTCACGTGACGGCTCTGGCACACGTTGTCCTTGAGCTCCACCGTGTTGCCAAAGGCAAAGAAACTGTCGTGCAGGCGCGGGGCGTCGGCAGCCCTGGCCTCGACAATGTTACGCACGGGCTCCAGCGGCTCGTAATCGATCTTTACGAGCTTCTTGGCCTTCTCGAGCGTCGCCTCGTCCTCGGCAACCACCAGCACAATGGCATCGCCCACGCAGCGGGTGATATCGCCCTGGGCGATCATGACGTCCCAATCCTGGATAAGGTGGCCGACCTGGTTGACCGGCACATCCTCGGCGCGCAGGATGCCCACCACACCGGGCAGGGCCTCGGCCTTGGAGGTGTCGATGGAAAGCACACGGGCGCGCGGATACTTGGAGCGCACGGCGCTGGCATAGGTCAGGCCCGGCTGATCGAGCTCGTCGATGTCATCGGGGTACTTGCCCTCGCCGAGTACCTTCTTGCGCACGTCGATACGGAAGGCGCGCTTGCCCACGCCGTAGTCGTCGCCGCGCTCCAGGTCCTCGTCGATCTGCTTTTCGCCGCGGAGCACCGCAGCGGCCAGCGAAATGCCCTCAATAATCTTCTTGTAGCCGGTGCAGCGGCAGACGTTGCCGCGGAT
>UROC01000041.1 GCA_900549345.1 uncultured Collinsella sp. | reverse complement strand
GGACATGGTCTTGAACATCGCCAGGAAGTCCTCGGTCTGAACCTTGAGCAGGTCGGCCAGGGCCTGCTGCTTCACGGCCTCATCATCGGACAGAATGAAGCTCTGGATGATGTTCTTGCGATCGCCCAGGAACATATGCTCGGTGCGGCACAGGCCGATGGCCTCGGCACCAAACTCGAGCGCGAGCGCGGCATCCTCGGGGTTGTCGGCGTTGACGCGCACATGGTTGGCGTGGCCGCCGGTCTCGTCCAGGCGAATCTCGTCGGCCCAGGACAGGATGGTGTCCAGGTCGCCGGTGAGCTCTGCAGAGACCAGGTCGACCGCGCCGTCGACGACGATACCCTGGGTGCCGTCGATGGAGATGACATCGCCCTCGCGCAGCACGCGGTCGCTGCCCTCGATGCGCACGACCTTCTCTGCCGCGTCAATGTGGAAGCGCTCAACGCCGCAAACGCAGGGCGTACCCATACCGCGGGCGATAACGGCGGCATGGCTCGTCTTGCCACCGTGGCTGGTCAGGATGCCCTCGGCGGCAACCATACCCTTCAGGTCGTCGGGGTTGGTCTCCCAGCGAACCAGAATGACCTTGTGGCCCTCGGCGGAACGCGCGACGGCGTCATCGCTCGAGAACACGACCTCGCCCACAGCGGCACCAGGGCTGGCGTTAAGACCGCTGGCCAAAGCCTCGTACTTCTTGGAGGCGTCGAACTGCGGGTGCAAAAGCTGGTCGAGCTGCGTGGGATCGATGCAGCTCACGGCCTCCTCGCGGGTGATGAGGCCCTCCTCGACCATCTCGATGGCGATGCGCAGGGCGGCGGTGGCAGTGCGCTTGCCCACGCGGGTCTGGAGCATCCAGAGCTTGCCCTGCTCGATGGTGAACTCGATATCGCACATATCGCGGTAATGATCCTCGAGCGTCAGGAACACGCGCTCGAGCTCCTCGCCTGCGGACTCGAGGCCCGGGGTAGTCTTGAGGTCGGCGATGGGCTCGGTGTTGCGGATGCCGGCGACAACGTCCTCGCCCTGGGCGTTCACCAGAAAGTCCCCGTAGAACTCCTTGGTGCCATCGGCCGGGTTGCGCGTAAAGGCGACGCCGGTCGCGGAGGTCTCGCCCTTGTTACCAAAAGCCATGGCCTGAACGTTGACGGCGGTACCGAGCTCGTCGGAGATACCATGCTGCTTGCGGTAGATGCACGCACGCTCGTTCATCCAGCTGCCAAAGACAGCCTGGATGGCAAGGCGCAGCTGAAGCTCCGGGTCGTGCGGGAAGACAGGCTTGCCGTCGGCGACCTCGAGCTCGGGGTACAGGGCGGCCTCAACGTTGTCGGAGAAGATCCCCTTGAAGGTCTCGACGAGCTCCTGCAGGTCCTCGGCCGAAAGCTCTGAATCGACGCGAACGCCGGCGACCAGGCGCGCCTGGGTCAGGGCGTTCTCGAACAGATCCGCATCGACGCCCATGACGACGTTGGAGAACATCTGGATAAAGCGGCGGTAGCTATCCCAGGCAAAGCGCGGGTTTTGCGTCTGGGCGATAAGGCCCTGAACGGAATCGTCATTGAGGCCCAGGTTGAGGACTGTGTCCATCATGCCGGGCATGGAGAACGGAGCGCCCGAGCGAACCGATACGAGCAGCGGATCGGAGGCATCGCCGAGCTTTTTGCCGCAGCGGGCCTCGAGGTCGGCCTCGGCGGCAACAATCTCATCGAGTGCGCCTTCGGGCCAGACGTTGCCGGCACCGGAGTACTCGACACAGGTCTGGCAGGTAATGGTAAAGCCACCGGGGACCGGCAGACCGATGCGGCTCATCTCGGCAAGGTTTGCGCCTTTGCCGCCAAGCACGAAGTTCATGGATTTGTCGCCCTCAGTGACACAGGTGCCCTGGGCGTCGGTTCCAAAACGGTAAACCCTCTTGCAATCGCTCACGATACTTCCCCTTCCATGCGCTTACGCGCACGACCGTGGTAACGAATCGAGCCGCCGGATGCGGGCCGTGAGGGAACTATACGGCGGGTTTTGGACAGGCTTGAGCAGAGGGTGCGCGGTTTGGTAAACGTGCTAAAACCGGCGGTAAACGGTAGGTAAAGGTGGTTACCTTATGAAGATACCACTACAAGGAAAATGCAGTTCGGATGCGATGTTTTTGCTAAATCGCTTTACCATTTATCAGCATTATTTCCAAGTATTCTCTTTGGGCAGCTAAAAGAGCCCCGTCCCAAATTAGCTACCCAAACAACCTTGTCCCAAGAGAGCTACTTTTGTTGAGCGCGGCGGGCGGCACGGCGGGCCCTGGCTTCCTGGATCTCCTCGAGGTGGGCAATGATCTCGGCAGCGCTTTCCTCGATGGCTTTGCCGCCGGTGCGCACCACAAAGCAGCCCAGGCGCTTCATGAGGGCACGGGCTTCCTCGAGCTCGCTGCGCACGCACTCAGGCTCGGCATAGGAGCCTGCGACGGCGCGGGCGTAGTCGTCGCCCAAGCGGCTATCGCGAATCTCGGAAATCACATCGACGGTCGAAATCAAGCCGAACAGGCGCATCGGGTCAACCTCGTAAATCGACTTGGGCGGCTCCATGCCATGCGCCAACGGAACATTGGCGACCTTGTAGCCCTGATAAGCTAAATACATCGACAGCGGCGTCTTGGATGTACGCGACACACCCAGCAGCACGATATCGGCACCCGACAGATCGTCGCAACCACGACCGTCATCGTGCTCAACGAAATACTCCATGGCCTCGATACGATGGAAATAGCGGTCATCGGTCTTGTGAATCACGCCCGCAACGCACTTGGGCGGCGCACCGATGAGCGACGACAGCACGGCAAGCGTCGGGCCGATCAGGTCAACCGAACGGATATGCAGCATACCCAGGTAATCGAGCACGCGGGCGCGAAGCGCCGGATCGACAATGGTATGGAACACGGCGACATCGCGATGGTCGGCATCGACGCGCGGCCCCACAAATGACTTGACCTGCTCCACGGAGGTCACCTTGGGCAGGCGCAAAACGCGAAAAGCCCCTTCATCAAATTGCCCGGACGCCGCAAGCACCACCTCACAAGCGGTATCGCCGAGCGAGTCGGAGATAACGATAACGGTGGGACGAGCGGTGACCGGGCAATCCATGCGGGGCTCCTTTTGCGCTTATGCGCAGGCTGGCTTACTTTTTGCGGGCAAGCTCACCGATGTTGGCAATGCCGGAGAAAACGGCCTCGAAGCGGTTGAGCAGCTTAAGGCGATTATCGCGAAGCTGCTCGTCCTTGTCCATGACCATGACCTCATCGAAGAAACGGTCGATGGGCGCGCGCAGGGCGGCGAGGGCGGCAAATGCGGCCGGGTAGTCCTCGGCAGCAAGGGCGGCATCGACGGCGGTCTGAGCAGCCTCGGAGGCGTCGGCGAGCGCAAGCTCGACCTCGCCCATCAGGCTGCGGTCAAACTCCGCACCCAGCTCGGGCTTGGAGATATGCGCGGCGCGGGCATAGGCGGTCGCCAGGTTGTCGAACGTCTCAGCGTCGTTCTTGCGGGCCTCGTCGAGGGCGGCGCAGCGGGCGAAGAAGACGGACGGAGCGATGATGTGCACCGCGGAGACGGCGGCGACGGTATCGGCCGGAATCTTTTCGTCGCGGGCCATGCTCACCAGGCGGCCATGGAAGAAGTCACGAACCTGCTGGGCGACGTCGGCGGCGTCGAACTCAATGCCCTGCTCACTGTAGAGTTCGAGGGCAAAGTCGATGAGCGACGTGGGGTCGATCGGCAGACGGTCGCGCAGGATGTTGATAATGCCGATAGCGGCACGACGCAGCGCGTAGGGGTCGGAGGAGCCGGTCGGGGGCTCGCCGATGGCAAAGATACCGGCGATGGTATCGAGCTTGTCGGCGCAGGCCACGATGCAGCCAGCGGTGCCCTCGGGCAGCTCGTCACCGGCAAAACGGGGACGATAGTGATCGCGAATAGCATGGGCGACCTCGTCGTTCTCCCCCATCGCGGTCGCGTAATAACCGCCCATCACGCCCTGCTGGCTCGTGAACTCGACGACGGCGTTGGACACCAGGTCTGCCTTGCACAGGTGTGCGGCGCGAGCAGCGTCGGCGGCAAGATGGGCGCCCAGGTGAGCCTCGCGGGCGATAGCGAGCGCGAGCTGCTCGATGCGCTCGGACTTGGCGAGCACGCTACCGAGCTTCTCCTGGAAGGCAACCTTGGACAGACGCTCACGGAACTCGTCGAGGGAGATCGTCAGGTCCTCCTCGTAGAAGAACTTAGCGTCGTCCAGACGGGCGCGCACGACGCGCTCGTTACCGTCGATCACTCGCTCGGCGTTCTCGGGCTTGCTGTTGGAGACGACCACGAACTCACGCGTCAGCTTGCCCTCGCCGTCATAGATCGGGAAGTAGCGCTGGTTGGTAAGCATGGACTCGCAGATAATCTCGTGCGGGACCTTGAGGAACTCCTCGTCGAAAGTACCGACGAGCACCGTCGGCCACTCGCAGAGGTTAATGACCTCCTCAAAGACCTTCTTGGGCGTATCGACATGGCAGCCGGGGCGAGCGGCCTCGACCTCGGCGATACCGGCGAGAATCGCCTCGCGACGGCGCTCGGCAGAAAGCACGCCGGCATCCTCGAGCACCTGCTCGTAAACAGCGGGGCTGGCAACCACATGGTCACCGGGGCCAAGCACGCGATGGCCACGCGTGGTGTTGCCACTCGTCACGTCGGCAAACGACACGGGCACAACATCCTCGCCCAGAAGGCAGCAAATCCAGCGGACCGGGCGCACGAAGGTGGCATGCTCGTGGCCCCAGCGCTGGGAGCGGTAGTTGGGCCACTGCAGGCCGGCAATGGTCTTCTCGCACAGGGCCGTCAGGATCGGGGTTGCCGGTGCGGAGGGAATGTTCTTCTCGGCAAAGACATACTCGCGACCGTCGGTATCCTCACGACGGACCAGGTCCTCGGCAGCCACACCGCACTTGCGGGCGAAGCCCTGGGCGGCCTTGGTGGCGTTACCGTCAGCGTCGAAGGCGATGTTTGCCGCGGGGCCACGCTTGACCTCGTGAACCTCATCGGTCGCGGTGGCAACGTCGGCAACGAGCGCAGCCAGGCGACGCGGGCTCGAGATCACGCGGACCTCGCCGTGGGCCAGACCGGCCTCGTCGAGACCCTTGGCGATCATGGTACCAAGCTGCTTGACGGCATTGTTCAGCGGTGCAGAGGGCATTTCCTCCGTACCGATCTCAAACAGGAAATCCTTAGCGTCTGCCATGGCTTACGCCACCTCGCCTTCCTGGTCGGCATTCTCGTTGACTCCGGCGACCTCGGCCATGTAGGCCTCGCAGCACGCCTTGGCGACGGCGCGGACGCGCAGGATGTAGTTGGCACGCTCGACCGCGGACAGGGCGCCGCGGGCATCGAGCAGGTTGAAGGCGTGGCTGCACTTCATGACACAGTCGTACGCCGGCAACGTCAGCTTGCGCTCCAGGCAGGAATGGCACTCGGCCTCGTAGTCGTCAAACTTCTGACGCATCATCTCGACGTTGGCGACCTCAAAGTTATAGGCACTGAACTCGCGCTCGTTCTCGAGGAACACGTCGCCATAGGTCATGGGCGTGCCGTCGGGCAGATAGCTCCACACCAGATCGTAGACCGAGTTGACGCCCTGAGCGTACATGGCGATACGCTCCAGGCCATAGGTGATCTCGACGGGCACGGGGTCGACCTCGATACCGCCCACCTGCTGGAAGTACGTGAACTGCGTGACCTCCATGCCGTTGAGCCAGACCTCCCAGCCAAGGCCCCAGGCGCCCAGCGTCGGGCTCTCCCAGTCGTCCTCGACAAAACGGACGTCATGGTCGTTGGGGTCCAGGCCAATGGCAGCAAGAGACCCCAGGTAAAGCTCCTGAGCATTAACCGGAGAGGGCTTAATGAGCACCTGGAACTGATAGTAGTGCTGCATGCGGTTAGGGTTCTCGCCGTAGCGGCCGTCGGCGGGACGGCGGCAGGGCTGCGCATAGCAGGTGCGCCATTCGGCGGGACCGAGCGAGCGCAGCGTGGTCGCGGTATGGAAGGTACCGGCACCGACCTCGGAGTCATAGGGCTGCATAATGACGCAGCCCTGCTCGCCCCAGTACTGCTGGAGGCGCAGGATGATGTCTTGGAAGGAAAGCGATGAAGCGTTCATGCCTCTAATATCCCCTCGTCGAAACGATTACACGGTTAGGTACTGTACTATAGCGGTTTTTAGTCGATAGCGCCGATGCGGTTGAGCGGCCAGTAGCGCACAAGCGCCACAGCGATCAAATCAGAGCGATCGACGGGACCAAAGTAGCGCGAGTCGGCAGAGTTTTCGCGGTTGTCGCCCATCACCCACACGCACCCGTCGGGAACGGTGTAGGGATAACTCACCTGGGCGCCAGGCGCTTGGACCGAAAGCGGCCAGCTCATGCCCGTCGTATAGTCCTCGTCGAGCGCTTGGCCGTCAACGACCACCTTGCCGTCCTGCAGGTCGACCGTCTGGCCGGCCGTGGCAATAACACGCTTGACAAGAACATCATGCTCGGAAGTGGCATCGGGGTTGTGGAACACCACGATATCACCCTGTTTGACGGGCTGACCGAGCTCGAGGCTCACCTTTTGTGCCAGGATCTGGTCGCCAATCTCGATCGTGTCCTCCATGGAGCCGGTGGGTACCACAAAGGGCTCGACCACAAAGGTGCGGATCAGGAAGGTGGCCACGAGCGCGATCGCGATGACCGCGACCCACTCAAAAGCGCCCCTCAACGCGGAATGCTGCGATGGAACCATTCTCACTCCTCGCTCTGCGAATACGAAGCGTCCAGAATCTCCTGCGCGTATGCGCGCTCCTGGGGCGTAAGCCGTGCCGTCTCGATCAGGTCGGGACGCCAGCGGCAGGTGCGCTCGATGGCATTCTTACGGCGCCAGGCGTCAACCTTGGCATGGTCACCGCTCACGAGCACCGGCGGCACGCCCTCGCCGTTGAATTCAGCAGGGCGAGTGTACTGCGCATACTCGAGCAGGCCTCCGTCCTCGGCGGTCGAGAACGACTCGTCGACGTTGCTCATCTCGTCACCAAGGGCGCCGGGAATCAGGCGTACGACAGCATCGGCAACGACCATAGCGGGAAGCTCGCCGCCCGTGAGCACGTAATCGCCGATCGACAGGCGCTCGTCGGCATACGCATAGGCACGCTCGTCGACACCCTCGTAACGGCTGCACACAAACAGCAAGCGCTCGCTTTTGAGCAGGCGCTCGGCCACATGCTGTGTAAAGGGCTCGCCACAGGGGGTAAAAAACACCACGGTGGGCTTAGGACCCTCGGAGCTAATAGCCTCGATGGCCTCGGCAATAGGCTCGACCTTCATGAGCATGCCCTGCCCGCCGCCGTACGGCTCGTCATCGACGGTACGATGGCGGTCGTGCGTCCAGTCGCGCAGGTTATACGCCTTAAAATCAAAAAGGCCGGCCTTGCGGGCGCGGCCCAAAATCGATGTGGACATGACGGGCTCAAACATCTCGGGAAAGACCGAAAGGGTCTCAATCAGCATGTTGTCCTCCCTACTTGTCCATATCGATCAGGCCGTCCATAACGTGGACGGAAATTGTTCCTGTGTCGGGAAGATCGAGCACAACCTGCTCGATCACGGGAATCAGTACCTCGCCGTACCGATCACCCTCGACAACCCAAACATCGTTAGCGGGCGTCGACATGATCTCGACGATCGTGCCGAGTGAACCGAAGCGCTCGTCGACCACCTCGCGACCCATCAGGTCGGTATAGGCGGCGTCGAGTGAATCGAGCTCAAAATCGTCACGATTTGCCAACACATAGCATCCCGTGATGCCCTCGGCGGCCGTCAAGTCGTCAATGCCCTCAAACAAGACCAGATCGCCATCGCCCGTATCGGTGACGGACACGACCGTGCAAAAGCGGTCGCGCTTGAGCGCCGGCGGCGTCAGGGCGACGCGCATACCCGGCTCTAATACAGAAGGAAGCCCCCGCAGCGGCTGCGCGAGGACCTCCCCCTTCCTTCCGTGCGGCTTGACCACACGGGCGATGTTTTTGTACTGGGACCTCAAGGTCCTAGCCCAGAACCTCTACCTCGACAGCAGTGTCGAGGCGAGCGGCCAGTGCACGGGCGAGCGTGCGAATGGCCTTGATGGTACGGCCACGACGGCCGATGACCTTAGCGACGTCATCCTCGGCGACAGAAACCTCAATCGTAGAGGCGTCATCACCATCAATGACCTCAAGGCTCACGGAATCCGGGTCGTCGACGATCTGAACAACGAGATATTCGACGAGATCGGCGATGCGATCTGAGAGCATTGCCTCACCCTCGAGCTGTGCAGCGTCAACCTCAGGCACGATTTACTCCTCGGCGCCCTCAGCGGCCTCAGCGGCAGCCTTAGCGGCCTCGGCCTCTTTGGCGAGCTGCTTCTTGGACTTCTTGACGACGGTCTCGGTCTTCTCGCCCTCGTTGGCGGCCTTGACCAGAGCGGCGACGGCGTCGGTGAGCTGAGCGCCCTTGGACTGCCAGTCGGCGATCTTCTCGAGGTCGAGGTTGATGGTCTTGGGGGCGGTCATCGGGTTGTAGCGGCCAACCTCCTCGATGATACGACCGTCACGCGGGGCGCGGGAATCGGCGACGACGACACGGTAGTACGGACGCTTCTTAGCGCCGTGACGAGCAAGGCGAATCTTGACTGCCAAAGGAAACTCCTCCAACCAAGCAGCTTTAGGCTGCAACTACAAACAAACAGTTGAACATAATACGCCATCGACGCGGGCAGGTGAAGTCCGTGAGACCAACTTCTTCGGTGTAGTCGAGGGCAAATCCATATCTTAGACAAGAATTCGGGATTTGCAAGCACATACACGCACCCCACATGAGCTGCGCGGTATACTCATGACATGGAAAGACGCGAACATACATACGGTTATGAGGATGCCATGAGCGTCACGCCGCCTCCCTGGACGGGTCCGGCGGTGGGCCTCATGGACCTCGATGCGTTTTTTGCGAGCGTGGAGATGCTCGATCATCCCGAATGGCGCGGAAAGCCACTCATCGTGGGCGGAGACGCCGATTCGCGTGGCGTCGTGTCCACGTGTTCGTATGAGGCGCGCCGCTTTGGCGTGCACTCTGCCATGGCCTCGGCCGAGGCGCGGCGCTTGTGCCCGCAAGCCATTTGGACGCACGGGCACTTTGATCGCTACCGCGAGGTGAGCGCGCAGGTCATGGCGATTCTTGCCGAGGAGACGCCGCGCGTTGAGCGCGTATCCATCGACGAAGCCTTTATCGATATCACACCGGGTCGCTTTGCGCCCGAGGACCCACTGCTGGTTGCACGGCGTATAAGCGACCGTGTGGCAGCGCTGGGAGTGACGTGCTCCATTGGCGTGGGCTGCAACAAGACGGTCGCAAAGATCGCAAGCGAGCGGGATAAGCCGTTTGGGCTGACCATCGTGCGCCCCGGAACCGAGCAGCGCTTTTTGGCCGCGCTGCCGGTATCTGCCATGAGCGGCATCGGGCGCTCGGCCGAGGAGCGACTGCGCCGTATGCGCATCTACACGCTCGGCGAGCTGTCACGCGCGCCGGAATCCACCCTGGCCTCTATTTTTGGCGTCAACGGCGAACGTATGCGTCAGCGTGCGCTGGGACTTGAAATCTCCGAAGTCACGAGTCTCGATGAAGAGCGCGAGGTCAAGTCGGTCAGCAATGAACGCACCTTTGCGAAAGATTTGACTGAGCGCGGGGACATCGAAGCGGCGATTGCGCTGCTGGGTGAGTCGGTTGGACGCCGCCTGCGCCGTCAGAAACTGACGGGCGGCACGGTAACGCTCAAGCTTAAGTATTCGTATGGCAGCGGGCGTACGGCACAGCGCCGGCTGCCTCATCCGACCGACGATGAGAACATCTTCGTGGCGGTTGCACTCGAACTGCTCGACAACATCTGGCAGGAAGGCATGCATGTGCGTCTGGCGGGTATCGGGATGAGCGACTTTGACCATCAGGGCGGCATCCAGACCGACCTGTTCTGCGAAGTCGACGACCGCGGAGCCCAATCAAGCGACCGTCGCGACCTCTCGGTCGCTATCGACGCCGTCCGAGACAAGTTCGGCGACACCGCCCTATCTTTCGGCCGCCAATCCCGCTTCAACGATTAACCGCCTTTAGGCAAAAAGAAAGCCGGGCAGGTGCGGAAAACCGCAACTGCCCGGCGAAATGCGCGAAGCTAGCTAAAAAGCCCCGTATCAAATGAGCCACTAGAGGAGATTGAGGGGGAGCTGGGGGGCGTCACCCCAGAGCTTTTCTAGGCGGTAGAAGTCGCGGGCTTCGGGAGTGAAGACGTGGACGACAACCGAGCCGTAGTCCATGAGCATCCAGGTCTTCTGCTCGCGGCCCTCGATGGAGAACGGATGCTCGCCGCAAGCCTCGGCGACCTTCTCCTCGATCTCGTCGACGATCGAATCGACCTGGCGGTTGTTGGTACCGGTGGCAAGCACAAAGTAGTCGCACACGTCGGAAAGCTCGGTCAGGTTGAGCACCTGCACGTCCTCGCCCTTCTTGTCGTAGGCGGCCTGCGCGGCGGCGCGGGCGACATCCTCGGCGGCGACACCGCTCGCGGACAGCGAGGCGGCGGTGCGGTCGGACGTGGCAACGAAACTCTTGTGCTCCACACCTTCAAGAATCTGCTCGTCAGTCATGGTCTCGTCGGCCATGGAATACCTCTTTCTAGACACACCCGAGCTAGCGCAGCTGGGCGTAATGGTTGTAAATCGTAATAGCCGTGGGATAAAGATAGCGCCCGGACTGGATCACATAGACCAGACCCTGCGCAAAACAGGAGAAGAACAACTCGTCAAGCGTCGACTTCCCCACCATCTTGCGCAGCGCATGGGCATAGTCGCCGTGGCGGTTGGGCTCGATGGCATCTGCCACAAAGACCACCATATCGAGCGGCGTCATGTCGCAGGCACCCACGGTGTGACGGTCGACAGCCTGGAAAACAGCCGGTGACAGCTCGGGAAAAAGCTGCGGAAGCTCATAGGCGGCAACAGGGCCAAGCAAAAGCGGCGTCGCGGCGGAAGGAGAGCCGGCAACCTTGATGCCATAGTGAAGCGCGCGGGCCACGAGCTCGTCATCGGAAAGCACCTTGTCCCAGTCGTGAATTAAGCCGGCGGCAGCGGCATCAAAGCGATCAACGCCGTAGACCTCGGCCAGATGAAGTGCGGTCTCGGCAACACCCAGCGAATGCACATAGCGCTTGCGCTTATCTTTCATGCGAACATCGAGCAGCTCTTGAATGCGCTTGAGCAGCGCGCGCTCATCGCCCTCAAACTGATCCTCTACCGACAACGTAGCCCCCATCACTCAAAATCTTCTTGACCCAGATCGACATACAAACTGCGCTTGCGAATGTAGCCGAGCACAGACTCGCTCGTAAGATAGCGCACGCTCATGCCGCGGGCAACTCGCTTACGAATGTTCGTCGAGCTGATCGCCAGCGCCGGAATCTGAATATAGCGCACATCGAACGGCAGCCCCGACTCTTTGATTCGGGCACGCGCCGTATCGATATCAAAACCCGGTCGCGTCGCCGCAATAAAGGTAGCAAGCTCAGCAATTCGCTCGGCATCATGCCAGGTCACAATATCGATAATCGCGTCGGCGCCCGTAATAAAGTAGAGCTTTACCTGCGGCGGGTAAAAGTCGCGAAGGGCATGAAGCGTATCGGCCGTATAGGTTACGCCCGGACGGTCAATCTCGAACCGGCTCGCCAAAAAGGCCGGGTTCGCGGCGGTGGCGAGGACCGTCATGGCATAACGGTCCTCGGCAGGCGTCACCGGCTTGTCAAGCTTAAAGGCGGGAGAGCCCGCCGGCATAAAGAGCACGGCGTCCAAGTCGAGCGACTCGCGCGCCTGCTCGGCAGTCACCAGGTGCCCGTAATGAATCGGGTCGAATGTGCCGCCCATAATGCCAAGCCGAAACTCTTTGCCCTCTTTTATGGGCAGCTCGGGCAAACCGATTCCACCGCGCAGCGACATGGCTTACTCGCCCTCCGAGGTCTCGGCATCGTCCGCGGCATCAGCCGCATCGATAGCCTCGACGCCCTCATCCGCAGCATCGGCCACGTCAATGGCCTCAACGGCAACGTCCTCACCAGCGTCCTCGAGCTCCTCGTACTCCAACAAGTCCTCGGCGCCCTCAAAGTCAAAGGCGCGCTGGCAAATGCGGACCTCGTCGCCCGCACGGCAACCGGCCTTCTCGAGCGCGTCGTCAACACCCATACGCGCAAACTTGTGCTGCAGATAAATGACGGCTTCCTCGTTTTCCCAGTCGGTCTGGATGACCATGCGCTCAATCGCGCGACCAACCACACGGAAGGCACCAGGCTCCTCCTGGACAATGCGGAAACGCTTCTCGCGCTGCAGACGGCGGCGCTCCCACTCCTCGTCGCGCAGATCGACCGGCTCAGCGGAGACCGCCAACTCGGCACGCAGCTTAGCCACCTGCTCGCCCACGGCAAGCATCAGCGTGTTGAGGCCGGCGCCCGTCACGGCGGACACGGCAAAGAACATATGTCCATCGTCGAGCGCGGCGCGCTTGAGGTCGGCAATCTTGTCGGCCGTGCCCGGCGCATCGCACTTGTTGGCGACGACAATCTGCGGACGCTCCGAAAGCTCGGCGCCATACTGCTCGAGCTCACGGTTGATGATGCGGTAATCCTCAACCGGGTCGCGATCCTCAAAACCGCCCGTCATGTCGACGACGTGCATGATGAGCGCCGTACGCTCAATGTGGCGCAGGAACTGGTGGCCCAGACCCTTGCCCTCGCTCGCGCCCTCGATCAAACCAGGAACGTCGGCAACAACGTAAGAATACTCACCGGCACGCACCATGCCCAGATTGGGCACGAGCGTGGTAAACGGATAATCGGCGATCTTGGGTCGGGCGGCACTCATGCGCGCGATGAGCGAGGACTTGCCCACCGAGGGGAAGCCCACGAGCGCGGCATCGGCCATAAGCTTCATCTCGAGCTCAATCCAGTGCTCCTCGGCCGGTTCGCCCAGCTGAGCGAACGCGGGCGCGCGGCGCACCGACGTCACAAAGTGCGTGTTGCCCAGGCCACCGGCACCGCCGGGCGCCACGACAACGCGCTCGCCATCGTGCACCAGGTCAGCAATCTCGAACATCGGGGTCTGCGTCTCGGGGTCGAGCTCGCGCACCACGGTGCCCATGGGAACCTTCAGGATCAGGTCCTCGCCGCTCTTGCCGTTACGACGGGCACCCTGCCCGTGCGTGCCGCGTTCGGCGCGGAAGTGATGCTTAAAGCGGTAATCGATCAACGAAGACAGCTGAGCATCGGCCTGGATGACGACATTGCCGCCACGACCGCCGTCGCCGCCATCGGGGCCGCCCTTGGGGACAAATGCCTCGCGCCTAAACGACATGCATCCGGCTCCGCCGTCGCCGCCGCACACGTTAATGCGGCTGATATCGGTGAACTGTGACAACAGAATCGCCTCCTACAAAAAGAGGGAGACCCTTGAATCCTAAAACTCAAGTGCCTCCCACATATGTGCTCTATGAAGGGTGAATTACGCGTTCGCGAGCGGGCGTACGCTGACCCTGTGCTTGATACCCTTGTGGAACTCAACGGTACCGTCGACCAGCGCGAACAGCGTGTCGTCCTTGCCACGGCCAACGTTCTCACCCGGGTGGATGTGCGTGCCGTGCTGACGGACGAGAATCGTGCCCGTGGTTACCGTCTGGCCGGCATAGCGCTTCGTGCCAAGGCGCTGACCGCGGGAGTCACGGCCATTACGGGAGGAACCGAGTCCTTTTTTGTGTGCCATTGTGTATACCTACTCTTTCGTTACGAGTGTAATCTACTCGGCGACGGGAGCCTCGGCAACAGCCTCGGCCTCTGCCTTGACAGCCTTCTTGGCGCGGGACGTAGCCTGGACCTTCACGATCTTCAGCTTGGTGAGCTGCTGACGGTGACCCTTCAGACGACGATAGCGCTTACGCTTGTGGAACTTGAAGACCAGCTGCTCGCCCTTGAACTGCTCAACGATCTGAGCGGTAACCTTGGCCTTGGCCAGCTTGTCGGGATCGGTGACGATCTTCTTACCATCGTTGAGGAAGATGACCGGCAGGGTGACCTTGTCGCCCTCATTGCCCTCGATCTTCTCGACGGTGATGACATCGTCGGTGGCGACCTTGTACTGCTTGCCGCCCGTGTTAACGATTGCGTACATGTTTACTTGCCCTTCATGCATCAGTTAGTGCAACAGCCGAATATAGTAGCAGGCGAAAATACCCCCGTCAACGAGTATGTGGAGCAAATCCACAAGTTCGCACAGGTATGGGGCTGACGAGCCGGCCCTCGTCGTCCTCGCATGCTTGATTCTGACGCTCGACATCGTAGGAGCAGATGGTCACGAGGTCTTGCATACCGGTGGAAACAATAGGTGCATCGACGCCCGGGGTCAAGCCCTGCAACAAAACATCAGCAGCAGAAAGCAAAATCTCCGGACGCATGGAGCCCTCGTTGTCGGCATGGGTGTCGAGCATGAGCACCAGATGGTCCGGACGCTCCCCCGCCGTGATCTCATAGCCCACCAGTGTGTGGTCAAGGTCTAAGCGCTTGCTCTTTTTGCCGCGCGCATAGTCAATACCATGACCCGCGCGCAGCGTGTCGATCGCACGACGCACCTCGTCGGCGCTCACGGGGGCTTCGGGGTCCAGGTGCAAGTCGATACGGTACGACAGACGCGTAAGCTGAGCCGTGAGCGCCGGCGTGCGCACGTCGATGTACGCCGCCTCGATGGGCGCCAGATCGGCCGGAGAGGCCGCAGCCAGGCGCCCAAACGCCTCGTCGAGCGCCACGAACTCGGTCATAAACAGGTCATACCACTCGCAGGTCGACGACGTACCCACCGGTAGCGCCGAAGAGAAGCCCACGCGCATGTGCGGAGAGAAGCCCTGCGTGACGGCATAGGGAAGTCCCGCACGGCGCACGATGCGCTCAATGGTATGGATTACTTCGAGATGGCCCAGGTACTTAAGGCGATCGCGTTTGCCATAGCGAACACGAAGTCTAAAGAGCGTGGGGCTGTCGGTCAGGCGCTCACTCATGCGCGATCACCCATCAATACATTCTTGGCGTGGAGCGTGGGGCAGATTCCGCAGCCGGTGCACGACGTGCGGGTGCAGTCGGGAGTCGTGACACCCTCGAGCGAGCGACGGTACTCGCGCTCGAGGAAGCCGCGCGTGCAGCCGGGGCTCACATGCTCCCACGGCAGACGCCAGTCCAACTCGTAGGGCAGGTGCACGAGCTCATTGAGGTCGATGCCGTTTTTGGCAGCAGCCTCCTTCCAGTTATCGAGCGAGAAATGCTCTACCCAGGCGTCAAAGCGAGACCCCGAGCGCCAAGCATCGATGATGACGGGCGTCATGTCGCGACCGGCGCGGGAGAGCGCGGCCTCGATGAGCGAGGTCTCGGCATCGTGGTAATGCACGCGGACGGCACGGTTGCGAACGCTCGTGATAAGCAGCTTCTGGCGACGCTTGACGTCGTCGTAGTCGAGCTGCGGGCACCACTGGAACGGCGTGGCAGCCTTGGGAATAAAGACCGAAACCGAGATCGACACCGAGATCGAGCCGCGACGAGCCTTGGGCACCACGGAACGACCGAGCTCAAGCACGTGATCGGCCAGATTGGCGATGGCCACGATGTCCTCGTCGCGCTCGCCGGGAAGGCCCATCATAAAGTAGAGCTTCATGCGGTTCCAGCCGGCCTCGAAGGCCGCCTTGGCCGCACGGTCCAAGTCCTCCTCGGTCACGTTCTT
>UROC01000040.1 GCA_900549345.1 uncultured Collinsella sp. | reverse complement strand
CAGAGAGAATCGAGGTCATATCGGTAAGGGTAAGTGACGGGCACACGGCGTTGCAGCGGACGCCAAACTTGCCGCCTTCCTTGGCGACTGCCTTGGTTAGACCGTTAACACCGGCCTTGGAGCTGGCGTAGGCGGCTGTGCCGAGCAGGCCGCCACCGATCTTGCCCGCTACGGAACTCACGTTGACGATAGTGCCGGCATGGGCCGCCTTAAAGTGCGGATACACGGCGTTCATCATAGTGAAGGTACCGTTGAGGTTGATGTCGATGGTGCGACGCCACTCGGTGTCATCAATCTCGTCGAATTTCTTGGTGCTGATGACGCCAGCGCAGTTGATCAGGATGTTGGTTTGCGGCAGGTCCGTAAAAATCTGCTCGACGGTCTCGCGTGCCTTGGGTGCATCGGCGACATCGAGCTGATAGAACTTGTTGCCCTCGCCAAGCTCGGCCACCGCGGCCTCGCCCTTAGCAGCGTTCCTTGCGATGAGCGCGACGTGTCCGCCGCCCGCAACGATGCCCTTGGCAATCTCGAGGCCAATGCCCTGAGTGCCGCCGGTAACGATCGCGGTTTTGCCCGTGAAGTCAAATGCCATGACTCCAACCCCCTTGATTCAGGTGTCTCCTTGCGGGAAGTTGGAGCATCGCACGTGGCGATAAATGAGTCCCAGTCGTCATGGTGGTGACAACCCCCCGCCTAACCGCGGGCATAGTAGTTCTTTGAAACGCTTCAGCAATTGAATTTTTTAACTCTTTATGCGCTCTTTATATTGCCCACTGCATGAGGCCCGAATATGCGGGTATCATCTTTCACCGAAAGTAGTTTCTAGTGTTAGGGGTTTTCGGTGGAAGATACCGATTTCCATGAGCTTGGACGTCAGCTCTTAACTGAGTTTGGCAGCATGCATCATCGCATTTCACGCTCTGCGGACAAAGCTCTCGGCGGCGAGATGGCTGTCATGCGCGCCCTCATGCTCGCTGGCGGTTCGCTCACGCCGAGCGAACTCGCAAATCGCGCCTGGGTCTCGAGTGCCCGCATCGCCAATATCTTACGCACTCTCGAAGCCAAGGGCTGGGTCGAGCGCGAGCACTCAAAGACCGACCGTCGTCGTGTACACGTCACGATGACCGACAAGGGATTCCAGAATCTCGAAATCAAACGTCGGGAATTCGAGGAGCGCACCGCGGCCTTCCTCGAGCAGCTCGGCGAAACAGATACCCAAGAGATGGTGCGCCTTCTAAGGCGTCTCAACGATATTATCGACTGCAATCAAGAAAGGAGAGATGCCGAGTGAGGATTCTCAAGCTCTTTAAAAAGCATGTCCCATCACTGTTCGCAGCTATCGTACTTATCGTAATCAGCTGCAACGCCGATCTGGCGCTGCCTACCTATATGAGCGACATCGTCGACGTGGGCGTGCAGCAAGGCGGCATCGCCTCGCCCGTGCCCGACACCATTCGCGCCGAATCGCTCGACGACCTCGAACTCTTTATGAGCGCCAAGGATGCCAAGACGGTAGAGGCTGCGTTTGGCAAGGCGGACAAGAACGGCATCCGCACGTACAAGGGCACCGAGGACGAGCGCGCCGACGGCAGCAAGATTGCCGACATCATGAGCCTGCCCGAGACCGTCGTCCTTTCGCTCAACCAAGGCATCGACGCCAGCTCCATGGGCGACATGATGGGCGCGTCCAGCGAGAAAGGCAACAGCGACGCCCAAGCCATGCCCACGCCCGAGCAAATGGCAGCGATGACGCCCGACCAGCTCGCCAAGATGCAGCAAAAGGCCGCAGCGGCGCAGAATATGCAAAAGCAGATTGATGCCGACGGCGGCAAGATCACCATGAAGAGTCTGCGTCTAGGCGTTGAAGGCGGCCTAATCGACCAGGGCAAGCTCGTCGAGGGCGCCAACGGTATGGCGGACAAAATGGGCTCCATGTCGGGCTCCATCGTGACCCAACGCGCCGTGAGCTATGTGCAGGACGAGTACAAGGCACAGGGTATCGACCCCGCCGACGTGCAGAACGCCTACCTGGGCCGCATGGCGACCACGATGTTTGGTCTGTGTCTGGTGTCGCTGGTCGCCACCATCCTGACCGGTGCCGTGGCTTCGCGCACCGCCTGCTCCATCGCCCGCGACCTGCGCCGCGAGACCTTCAACAAGGTTATGCACTTCTCGCCGGCCGAGGTGGGCAAGTTTAGCCAGGCCTCGCTCATCACCCGCTGCACCAACGACATTCAGCAGATTCAGATGGCCGCAACCCTGTTTATCCGCATGTGCCTCATGGCGCCCGTCATGGGCATCGTCGCCGTCATGCGCGTCCTGGCCAACCACACCGGCCTGGAGTGGACCATCGCCGTGGCCATCATCGCGGTCTCGGCCGTCGTCGGCGTGCTCATGGGCCTCACCATGCCCAAGTTCAAAAAGATGCAGAGCTTTGTGGACCGCGTGAACCTTACCGCCCGCGAGCTGCTCGACGGCCTTATGCCCATCCGCTCGTTCAACCGCGAGGAGCATGAGCTCGAGCGCTTTGACCAGGCGTCCCTCGACCTGATGACCACGCAGCTCTACACCAACCGCGCCATGAGCTTTATGATGCCGCTCATGATGCTCGTCATGAACTGCATCACCGTGCTTATCGTCTGGTTTGGCGCGCAGGGCGTGTCCGACGGCGTGATGCAGGTCGGCAACATGATGGCGTTCATCTCCTACACCATGCAGATCGTCATGGCGTTTATGATCCTCACCATGGTTTCGGTTATCCTGCCCCGCGCCGAGGTCGCAGCAGAGCGCGTGGAAGAGGTCATCACCTGCCCCACGAGCATCAACGACCCTGCCTCGCCCAAACTGCCCGCAGCCAGCGCGCCGCGCGGTGAGCTCACCTTCCGCGACGTGAGCTTCCAGTATCCCGATGCCCGCGCCGATGTCATCAGCGGCGTGAACTTTACCACGCATGCCGGTCAGATGCTCGGCATCATTGGCTCCACGGGCTCGGGCAAGTCCACGCTCGTGCAGCTGATTCCGCGCCTGTACGACGTCACGGGCGGCAGCATTTCGCTCGACGGCATCGACGTGCGCGACATGACCCTTTCCGAGCTGCGCCGCCGCATTGGTTACATCCCGCAGCAGGGTCGCCTGTTCTCGGGCACCGTCGCGAGCAACCTCAAGTTTGCCGGCGACATGGTGAGCGATGATGATATGCGCCAGGCGGCACGCATCGCCCAGGCCGAGGACTTTATCGCCGAGCGCGAGGGCGGTTACAACTCCCCCATCAGCCAGGGCGGCTCCAATGTTTCGGGTGGTCAGCGCCAACGCCTGGCCATTGCCCGCGCGTTGGCCAAAAAGCCCGAGGTCGTGGTGTTCGATGACTCGTTTAGCGCCCTCGACTACAAGACCGACGCGCGCCTGCGCGAGGAGCTGGCCAAAAACGTCACCGACGCCGCACTCGTGGTCGTGGCCCAGCGCATCGCGACCATCATGCACGCCGACCAGATCATCGTGCTCGACGACGGTCACGTAGTGGGCACCGGCACGCACGAGGAGCTGCTGCACGGCTGCCCGGCGTACCTGGAGATTGCACAGTCGCAGCTTTCCGCCGAGGAGTTGGGGCTTACCCAAGAAGAAATTGCAGCCGTCATGGAAGGAGGCGAGCGCTAATGGCAGACGAGACCAAGACTCAGATTCCCAAGCCCACCCGCCGGCGCGGCCCCATGGGCCGCATGGGTGGTATGGGCCGCGGCGAAAAGGCCAAGGACTTTAAGGGCACCATGAGGCAGCTGCTCGGCTATATCGGCCAGCACAAGATTGCCGTGTTTGCCGCCGTCGCCTTTGCCGTATGCTCGGTCATCTTTAACATTGTGGGGCCCAAGGTGCTCGGCCAGGTTACGACCAAGCTGTTCGAGGGCCTGGTTGCCAAGGTCAACGGTACCGGCGACGTTGACTTTGCCTGGATCGCCAAGACGCTCGGCTTTTTGCTCTGCCTGTACCTGGCAAGCTCTGTCTGCAGCCTCATCCAAGGCTGGCTTATGACCGGCGTCACGCAAAAGATTTGCTACCGCATGCGCAAGGAGATCGCCGCCAAGATTGCCGTTGTGCCGATGAGCTACTTCAACGGCCACAGCAAGGGCGACGTGCTCAGCCGCATCACCAACGACGTCGATACGCTGGGTCAGTCACTCAACCAGAGCGTGACGCAGCTCATCACGTCAGTGACGCAGATTATCGGCGTGCTCGTCATGATGCTGTCGATCAGCTTGCCGCTCACCGGCGTCACCGTGCTCACGCTGCCGGCAGCCGCGATTATCCTGACCGTGATGATTCACTTCTCGCAGCCGTACTTCCGCGAGCAACAGCAAGTCCTGGGCGCCGTCAACGGCATTATCGAGGAAGACTTTGCCGGCCAGAATGTCATTCAGGTGTTCGACCGCGCCGAGGCCTCGATCGAGGAGTTCGACCGTCAAAACGACCGCCTCTTTATTAGTGGCTGGCGCTCGCAGTTCCTGTCGGGCCTGATGATGCCGCTTATGAGCCTGGTGGGCAACATGGGCTACGTGGGCGTCGTCGTGGTGGGCGCGCAGCTCGCGCTGACCGGCAATGCCACGCCCGGCGACATCCAGAGCTTTATCCAGTACGTTCGCAACTTTACGCAGCCCGTGCAGCAGCTGGGCAACGTGAGCAACACGATGCAGTCGATGGCCGCTGCCACCGAGCGCGTCTTTGAGTTCCTCGCCGCGCCCGAGGAGGAGCAGAAGGCCGACGCCCAGATTCCCGAGAAGCGTCCCGGCCACGTTGAGTTCGACCACGTCAAGTTTGGCTACACGCCCGACAAGACCATCATCCACGACTTTAGCTGCGAGGCGCAGCCCGGCCAGACCATTGCCATCGTCGGTCCCACCGGCGCTGGCAAGACTACGCTCATCAAGCTGCTGCAGCGCTTCTACGATGTGGACGGCGGCTCGCTGCGCGTCGAGGGTGTCGACGTGCGAGACTGGGATCGCGCGGCACTGCGCGGCGAGTTTGCCATGGTGCTGCAGGATACCTGGCTGTTTAACGGCACCATCCGCGAGAACATCCGCTACGGACGCCCCGACGCGAGCGATGCCGAGGTCGAAGCCGCTGCACGCGCCGCACGCTGCGACCACTTTATCCATACGCTCGCCGGTGGCTACGACTTTATGATTAACGAGGAGGGCACTAACCTGTCGCAGGGTCAGCGCCAGCTCGTGACCATCGCCCGTGCCATTTTGGCCGACCGCCCGGCGCTGATTCTGGACGAGGCGACCTCCAACGTCGACACCCGCACCGAAGAGCTCATCCAGCGTGCCATGGATGCGCTGATGCAGGGCCGCACGAGCTTTGTCATCGCGCACCGCCTGTCCACGATCCGCAACGCCGACGTGATCTTAGTAATTCGCGACGGCGACATCGTCGAGAAGGGCACGCACGACGAGTTGCTCGCCCAAGGTGGCTTCTACGCCGACCTGTACAACTCGCAGTTCGACGAAGCGGCGTAAATTCTGCCGCAGGGAACGAATAACGCCCGAGAACGGGGGCGCAGGACAGCCTGCGCCCCCGTTTTTTGTTCTGCGGCCCTCGAACCGCCTCCCCTGGGACCTGATTGACGCCCTCCCTCAAGGCCCCGTGGACAAAAAATGGCAAATATGAGTACTGTCACCTTTTTAGTAACAGCCAAAACTGCCCCAAACGACCTCATTGCGGCCTAGATATGCCTTCAAATTGATCAAAATGCCCGGTAGCATGCTTCTGTGTGCCAACGTTAATGAACATATTTACTGTTGTGTCTAATATCTTATAAGGTCGATATGATACTAAGCTAGCAACAGTACTCATATTTGCCATTTTTTGTCCACGGGGTATGCCGCAGAAGATCCAACTTGCTCCAGCATGTCGTACGCCGGTCCCCCCTTCCGGCGAGTGCCGACATTTCCCCAGATAAAACCGACCAAAATAAACCTGTCCCTTTTCGGCAGGTTTCGCTTGCACTTTAGCGTGCGACAGCGGATAATGCCGAGCATTCGAGAATTCGCCAATTGTTGCTGTTAATTGATAAAGGAGGCCCCGTATGGCCATGGAATTCAAACGCAGGCTGCCGATTCCCATGGAGATCCGCGAGGAAATGCCGCTTTCTGCCGAGCTTACCGCCAAAAAGCAGGCATTTGACGCCGAGGTCGCCAAAGTCTTTACCGGCGAGGACGCACGTAAGGTGCTCATCATCGGCCCGTGCTCTGCCGACCGCGAGGATTCGGTGCTTGAGTACATGAACCGCCTGGTCAAGACCGCCGAGGAGGTCAAGGACAAGCTCATCATCATTCCGCGCGTCTACACCAATAAGCCGCGTACCAAGGGCACCGGCTACAAGGGCCTTCTGCACAACCCCAACCCCGAGGCTCCCGACGACCTGCTCGAGGGCGTCAAGGCCATCCGCCATATGCATCTGCGTGTTATTGAGGAAACGGGCTTCTTCACCGCCGACGAGATGCTCTATCCGTCCAACTACCAGTACCTCGTTGACCTGTTGAGCTATGTTGCCGTGGGCGCGCGCTCGGTCGAAAACCAGGAGCATCGCCTGGTGTCGAGCGGCATTTCGGTGCCCGTGGGCATGAAGAACCCCACCGCCGGTTCCACCACCGTCATGCTCAACTCTATTTACGCCGCGCAGGCGCACCAGAGCTTCATCTTCCGCAACTGGGAGGTCGAGTGCGATGGCAACCCGCTCGCGCACGCCGTCATGCGCGGCTACATCGGCCTCGATGGGCGCACCTACCCCAATTACCACTACGAGCACCTGGAGCGCCTGGCCGAGCGCTATACCGAGCATGCCGGCTATGCCAATCCGGCAGCGATCATCGACTGCAACCATGACAACTCGGGCAAGCGTCCGCTGGAGCAGTATCGCATTTGCAAGGAAGTGCTCGACAGCTGCCGCCGCAACGAGTCCATCTCCAAGCTGGTCAAGGGCTTTATGATCGAGTCTTACCTGGAGGACGGCAACCAGCCGGTCGACGGCGGCGTCTTTGGCAAGTCGATCACCGACCCGTGCCTAGGCTGGGAAAAGACCGACTACCTCATCCACGAGATCGCAGAGCGTATTTAGTTACGCGGGCCGCATTTGGACAATCTGACGTTCAACTTCAAGGGCGCAACCAGAAGGTCGGCGCCCTTTCGTTTCACGTCACCTTGTCTCAAATGCAACCCGCTCGCTGTCCGTCCTCTACCTGCGGCGTTGTCTTGCTCCGGATGCGGCAGTTGGGGACGTTCCTTTTCTGCCGGCAGTCTGGGACATTCCTTGAGGTAGTCGTTGGGGACGCTCTTGTTTGACCAGTCGTTTAAGAACGTCCCCAATGACTATCTCTCCGCCCCCGTGGGATCGGGGGTCGTCTACCGAATGGTTGATGCGGCGGCCCTGCGGCCATGTCACACTCAGAGGTGGCCTGACCCAACCCGGAAGGAGCCTCCATGAGCCTTGACAACGTAGCCCTGCGCGCCACCACACTTGATGACCTGACCGGCATCGCCGCCATCTACAACCAGCTGTGGTGCAACACGCTGCGCAACCGCGGCGACGTCGAAGCTGCCGATTTCTGCGCGCGCTTTAACATCGCCATGCAGCTGCAGCGCTCCCCCATCGCGCTTGTCGCCGAGGCCGAGGGCCGCATTATCGCCGCCTGCTGCATCGGCATCTTCGAAGACGGCAAGCCGCGTACCAACCCCACGTGGGTACCCTGCTACGACGAGATGTTCGCCCAGGCAACCGAGATGGCGAAGACCGCCGACGCCAAGCTCGAGGGCTCGCTCTTTGGCGACAGCCGCGAGAAGGCCACGGCCGACCGCTTTGCCGCCACGGGCAATGAGTATGCCCAGGGCCAACTCAACCTCATCATCATCGTGCCCGAGTGGCAGGGCAAGGGGCTCGGCCGCGCGCTCATCGACCTTGCGCGCGCCGAGCTCGCCCGGGCAGGCTGCACCAAGTTCTTCCTGATGAGCGACTGCAGCTCCGACTGGCAGTTCTACGAGCACCTCAACATGAAGCGCATCTTGGAAGATCACAGCCAAGACACCGGCGACGGCTTTATCGTCTACATGTACGGAGGCGACACGCAGGATTAGCTTGAGTGCCGCCTCACGGGCTTTCTCCAAGACAGCCCAAAGCAATCAGCCACGCCAAAAGGGACATGCCAAAAAGGGACAGGTTTATTTTGGCAGGTTTTATCTGGGTAAACGCCAACCGCCGCGAGGAAGTTGCCTTCCCTCGCGGCAGTCTTCTAGCAGCCAAAACCAAGTGAGTAGACTTTTTGCAGGAGGCCGAGCACACCCCGAATCGCCACAGCGCTGACCTGCGGTTTTATTGAGCACTTGTCGTGATATGCTCGGCAGATCCAAAAAAGCCTACTCACTTGGTTTTGAGGCGCTCCAGATAGGCGAACAACCGCCGCGAAAGGGATCCGATCCTCTTCGCGGCGGTTGTTCGCGCTGGTTTTGAGGCGGTTTTGCCCGCTTGCTACTCGCTGCAGCGGGCAGCGATGACAGTTCGCACCATGCCGGCGCTCATAAGGCAGGCCCCCGACGACTACAGCAGCACACGCAATAATCTGACAGTATCATTTGCCATAATCTTGCAGTAGTGTTTTCCATAATCTAATAGTGGCCCAGTTCAGAGGCGTTATTGGATAGTGACATATAACCGGTTTAGAACGTCCCCAACGACTGCCCGGGAGCGATAACAGGTATTATCTGGTCAAACACCAAAACCACCACAAAGGTGCCTGTCCCCTTTGTGGTGGTTTGGAGCTCTCCTCGGCGGAATGCTAGACTGGCGGCGTATACATTCGCGCCAAAACACGGGTCGCATGCAAGAAAGGAGATGCCATGGCGCCTATCGCACCGCTCAAGATGCTCGTCGCTCCTGCCGCCAAGACCATCGCCCGCCTGAGCGACTCACTCACCTACGAAGATATCCCCTGCGTCGTCGAATCACGCGAGGACAGCTGCCCCTACCTGGGCCACGTCCCCTACTTTGCACCCAAGCTCGCATCTGATCCCGAGCAGCGTGAGCAGTAATCCAAGATGCATCTAGCACCGCACAACTCGCGGCGCTACTGTTTTGGTGCAAAGCGACCTGTCCCCCTTGCGCCAACGCCGGGATTGTCGATGCTGCGGCCGCGGCGCGATATGAGGCGCGAAACCTCGCCCAGCAACACGCCGATCACCACACCCATGAGGATCGGCAACTTTGACATCTCGGCGGGCGAGCTGTTAAGCGGCACGGTTGTCGCAACAATCGAAAGCACGAGCTCTACCACCGGCACCGCAAGCGCTACCGCAAGCACCTTGCCCTCGAAGAGCGCGCGAAACACACGCGGGCGGTCGTCGTATTTACGCAGGCGCCAAAACGCCGGGAACATCGGGATATAGCTCATGAGCAGAAAGACGACGTTCATCGAGAAGAAGACCCAAAAGACGTCGGAACCTTCACCCAGCGGAATCTGAAGTAGCAGCACCAAGCTGGCAAAACAACCGTTAATGAGTGCCGAGCCGTTGGGCATGCCGGTCTTCTTGGACACCAGCGCAAAGGGACGCGGCATGTTGCCATGGCGCGCGGCATAGCTCGCCACGTTGTTGACGCCAAAGCTCCAACAGATCATGTTGGCAAACAGCGTTACCAGAAAGGCCACGCCCACGACCATCGTCAGCGGGTGAGCGCGCCCCACCATGGCGGCAACCGCGTCCACAATGCCCGAATCGAGTGAAAGCTGCTCGGTGGGAACCGCGGCTCCAATACCGATGCCACAGATAATGTAGATCGCCGCGATGGCAACGCCACCGGCGATAACCGCCTTGGGGATATCGCGCGATGGGTTCTTCATCGTGCTGGCAAAGGTCGCGACCACCTCAAAGCCCATAAAGTTGAATAGGATGATTGAAAGATACGTCAGTGAGTTAGTGTCTCCCAGATCGGGGACAAAGGTCTTAAACGACATATCGTTGGCAAAGCCGTTGTTGCAGGCAAACCAGATGCCGATGATTCCCACCACGGCGGTAATGAGCACCTTGATGACGGCGCCGCCATCCATGACCCAATCGGCCTCGGCCACCGGCTGCATTGCCATGACCGTGACGCCCCACACAAAGGTAAGCTCGATGGCAATTCGGACCCCAAGCGAAAATTCGATGCCCCATACCGCATTGATGACACTGGGGAACATGCAGGCGATACTTGCCACCCACAGTGGAAAGTTGACCCAATAGCACCAGGAGCAGCGTGCACCCCAACGGTCTCCCAAGCCCAGGCGAACCCAGTCGTACAGGCCGCCCTCGGAATCGAACGCCGTACCGAGCTCGGCCACCACCAGGCCATAGGGAAGCAAAAACGTAATGATAAGGAAGATCCACCAGAAGAACTGCACGTTACCCATGGCAGATGCCGGAGCAGCCGCCTCGATGGTAAAGACAACGCAGATAACCGAGAGGATGACCTCGAACAGGGAGAACTTTTTACCTGCCATGGCACGCTTCCCCTACAGCAAAAAGGATGGCATCTGTACCGAAGGCGCAGCCCAAGGTAGGGTTGCAGGCCGCGTCACCGGTGCAGGTGCCATCCCAAAGAGAAGAGAGGATGCAATTGTTGGACCAACGCTCGCGGAACAGGCGCGTGTAGATAACGATACGCTGGTACATAGATACTCCGATCAAAACGGCCGCGATTGCGACCGGAATCTTTTGGCAATTGAAGACGCGTCTGACCTGGGATATTCAAGCGAACAATTGGCCTAACCCGCAATAAATCCCAGATCAGACGCGTACTCAATCAAAGAGGCGGGCACTCCGAAGTGGAGGCAACGGAGTGCCCAAAGAAAAACCCAGCCGACCAAGACATCGAATAAACCGACCATCAATGCCCCGAGATGGTCACGGTGCGATTCACCGACTGTCCGATTGATCGGCTGGGTTTCTGAGGTGCGGCAGATTCCCGTGAAAGAGGAGCGCCGCGTACTTTGGTACGCAAGCGACGAATGAACGGGAAGGTGCCGTGCCTCGGGAAGACAGACAATTACGCGGACGGCTCCTGCTGGGTAATGCAGTGGATATTGCCGCCGCCGAAGACGACCTGCTCGGACTGGACGCCGACGCACTTGTAGACGCCCTCGCCCCAGACCTCGTCGTAGATCTTCTGGAGCGTGTCAACGGCCAGCTGGTCGTTCTCGTCGCCGTACTGCGGGACGATAACGCCGTGGTTGGTGACCAGGTAGTTCATGTAAGAGGCGATCAGCGGCTCGTCGGGGACGCGCGGCTCGGCGTTCTCGTCGGCGTCGATGGTGTCGCAGGAGGCCTGGTCCATGAACAGCGGGTTCACGGGCATGCAGAGCTTGTAGACCTTCATCTTGCGGCCCTTGGCGTCAACGGCGTTGGAGAGGGTCTCGTAGGCGGCGTGGCACTGCTCGTAGAACGGATACTCGGGATCGTCGGTCCAGATGCAGGCCATGACGCCCGGGGCGATGAACGTGGCGACGTCGTCGATGTGGCCGTTGGTCTCCTCGGGGTCGATGCCCTCCTTGACCCAGATGACCTTCTCGACACCCAGGTAATCCTTGAGGTGCTCATCCATGTAGGCGCGGAGTTCCTCGCTCCAGGGCTCAAACTTCTTGTGGTACTTGGGCCAGATGGACTCGGGATCCTCTTCCTCCTCGAGCACCGCAGAGCAGGTGCGGCCCGGGGAAAGCAGGCACTGGTCGGTCACGACAAGGGTGCCCTCGCCGTCGACGGTGATGGAGCCGCCCTCGAGGATCATGTCATCGGGACGATAGCGGCGGCAGCCGGAGAGCTCAGCCATCTTGAGGGCGATCTGCTCGTCCTTGTCCCACGGGAAGTACAGGCCGTCGACGAGGCCGCCGTAGGCGTTGAAGTGCCAGTGGTTGGCGCGCTTCTCACCCTTGCCGTTGATGACGTAGGTGGCGGCGGTGTCGCGGAACCAGGCGTCGTCGGTGGTCATCTCGATGACGGTGACGTTCTCGTCGTTCTCGAAGACGGCCTTGCAGTTGGCGTAGTCGACCTGGTTGGCGCACATATAGACCGGGGTGAACTCGGAGATGGCGCGGGCGATGGCGGCATACTGCTTCTGAGCCGGCTTGGCGCCGTGGGCCCAGGTGTCGGTGCGGTGGGGCCAACCCATCCACACGCGATCCTGCGGGGCGAACTCAGCGGGCATAAAGAAGCCGTCGGCCTTGGGGGTGGACTCGGACTCGGTGATCGTACGCATAAGATTTCCTCCAAATCGAACGATCGCTTGCTGCGGGCGGGTTACCCGCAGCCTAAAACCAAGAGATGGTAGGCGCCCGTTCCCCGGCAAAGGTCGGGGCGCCCGGCGCCGGTTTTCACGGAGTCGCACCGGCAAGCGACGACGTAACCAAGTGCGCGGAGACAAAACGCACGAAGGATACGGAAGAGAGATTGGGGTGGGCGGTGGTTACCGGAGCTATCGCTCACACCCACCCCGGGGAATGGTTAGCAAACCTGTCGCTTGGGCACGTCTCCGAAGAGGCTAGAGTGCCCGGAGTCGGGAGCGACAAGCCCGACGAAGCGCACGTTGGTACGCGAGGAGGGTTGGAGCCCCAGAACCGGGTGCTCTAGTTCTCCTCGGCCTCGGCGGCCTCCTCAGCGAGACGCTGAGCTGCCAGCTCGGGAGTGAGGCCCTTGTACTCGGTCTCGCGGCCCTTGGCGCTGACGACGCGGACAACCTCGCCGATGAGCAGAAGCACGATGAAGATAACGATCATCGGGAGCTTGTCGCCAATCTCGGCGGCGGAGAGCGGCACCAGCGTTGCAACGATGGCCAGGATCAGTTCGATGCAAGGGATGGCCAGCATGACCTTCATCATGGCGCCCTTAAACGGGAACGTGAAGATACGCTCGCGGTTGGGGTCGTTCTTGCGAAGGTTGAGGAACGCCGGGAACATCGGGATGTAGGTCAGCAGCAGGAAGACGACGGAGGTGCCGAAGAGCATCCAGAAGACACCGTTGGAGATGGCGTCGATGGGCACGAGCTGCAGGCACAGCACCAGGGAGGCAACGATGGCGTTGACCAGGTTGGCGCCGTTGGGCATGTCGTCATCCGAAATCATCGAGGCGAAGACCTTGGGCATGTTGCCGTGCTCGGCAGCGTAGCGAGCAACGGAGTTGACGCCGAAGGACCAAGCGGCCATGTTGGCGAACAGGGTGATCAGGAAGGCGATGCAGATGACCTTAAAGATCATGGAGTCGCCCACCATGGTCTGGACTGCGACGATCATGCCGTAGTCGGGATCGATGGAATCGGCCGGCACGGCGGCGCCGATGCCGAAGCCGGCGAACAGGTAGATGACGGCAATGGACAGGCCACCGACGATGATGGCCTTGGGGATATCGCGAGCGGGATCGGCCATATCGTCGGTCATGGTGCAGATGACCTCGAAGCCCATGAAGTTAAAGATGATGATCGACAGGTAGCCGAGAGCGTTGGTGTTGGTGAGCTCGGGCAGGAAGGTGGCAGCGGACATGTCGTTCGCAAAACCGTTCTCCATGGCATACCAAATGCCCAAAGCGCCGACGATAACGGCGACGGCGACCTTGATGATGGCGCCACCGTTAAGGACCCACTCGGAGTCGGCCGCCTTGGAGCGACCCATAAGGTAGACAATCCACACAAAGGCAAGATCGATACCCATCTTGGCGATCAAGTTGAACTCGACGCCAAAGACCATGCCCAAAATGTCGGGGAACATGGTAGCCAGCGAGGCGATCCACAGCGGGTAGTTGACCCAGTAGTAGTACGAGATGCGGGCGCCCCATTTGTCGCCCAGGCCATCGCGTACCCAGTCGTAAATGCCGCCCTCGCCGTCATAGGTGGTACCGAGCTCGGCGACAACCATGCCGTAGGGAAGCAGGAAGGTCAGGATCAGGAAGATCCACCAGAAGAACTGCTGGTTGCCAATGGCAGCAGCAGGAGCGGCGGCCTCGCAAACGAAGACGACGCAGATGATGGTCGAAATGACCGTCAAGAAGGAAAGCTTTTTCTTTCCGTCGCTCATGATGAGCTCCTTCGCTCAGTCTTGGACAGATCCGAGGCCCTAAGGTATTAAGGCAATTGCTTGGGCCTCGGTGAGCGGGCGACAGGAGACGAGCATCCGCCGCCCGCAAACGTGCTTTTAGAAGCCTTGAGGCTTAGAGCTGCTCGAGAGCCTCGAGAGCGGCGTGGAGCTCAGCCTTGGCGGAGTACTCGACACCCTCGTCGTTGAGCGGGGTGCGCTTGCCCAGGGCGGCAAGGAGAGCACGGATGGAGTGCTTGCGGTTCTCGGCCTCGACCCAGCACAGGGAGCGCTCGGGATCGTCCATGACCTCGTCGACGACCTCCTCGTTGCGGGTGGCCGGCAGGCAGTGCATGAACTTGGAGCCTGCGCCGGCGAAGTTCATCATGTCCATGGTGACCTGATACTTGGGATAGAACACGTCCATGTAGTTCTCGCCCGAGACCTCCTCGTCGTACAGGCCATACCACACGTCGGTGTAGATGAAGTCGGCGCCCTTGATGCACTCGATGTCGTCGGAGATGACGACCGAGCCGCCGGAGACCTTGCAGTTCTCCTCGGCGATGGCCATCATCTGCTTGCCGAACTCGGCGCGCTCCTCGACGGTGCCAACGTGCAGGCCGCCGTCGGGGATCTGGTGGCCCTTAGGTCCAAACTGGACAAACTTCATGCCGACCTTGGAAGCGATGAACATGAGGGAGACGCAGACCTGGGTGGCGTCGCCGATGAAGGCCAGGGTGCAGTCCTCGATCTTCTTGCCCTCGGGGAGGTTCTCGAGCATGGTCATGAGGTCGCCCATCTCCTGCGTGGGATGGTTGAACTCGGACATGCCGTTGATGACGGGCACAGCGGAGCCCTCGGCGAGGCCGACGACGTCCTTGTGACGGTCAACGCGAGCCATCATGATGTCGAGCAGCGAGCCCATAACGCGAGCGGTGTCGCCCAGGGACTCGTGACCGCCGAGCTGGATGGTGCCAGGGCCATAGAACTGAGCATGGCCGCCGAGGTCGGTCATAGCGGTCTCGAAGGAAAGACGAGTGCGGGTGGAGACCTGCTGGAAGATCATGCCAAGGCTCTTGTTGCGGAGCAGGTGCGGATAATAACCGTCAACCTTGATGGCCTTCTTCATTGCCAGGCCAAGATCCTCGATAGCCAGGATCTGCTCTTTGGTGAAGTCGTTGGTGTCGATGAAATCCTTAGGCAGTGCCATGTCGATTTCCTTTCCGCCGGTCGTGCCGACTATTACTATGAGGCGCTCGAACATCACGCCTCGTGTTGACAAGACCATCATTCACCCGTATGCAATTTTTACCTAGTTTATTCGGGATTAAAGACCGTTCACGGAGTTACACCCCCTCTAAACCAATATAAACCCGCAGGTAGCGGGATTGCAGGGGGTTTACTATCTAGAACCGCGAACGGTATACGGCTATGCTGTATCTCGGCGCCTAATCCGCAATGAAACGAAGGGTTGAGACGTCTATACCCCACAAGGCATACAGGGCTTTGCCATAGATTAAATGAGATGGGACGGTGACAGATGAACACTCTGATGTTCTTCTATACCCTAGCGATACTCGTGATCTGTATTGTGACGGCAGTGCTTTCGCTTGCCGCCTATGCCTCGTCCCGTCGCCGATTCTTTATCTATGGCAGCGGCGTTTTTATTTGCTATGCCATCGAGATGACCGAGATCTTCTTTTTTGAATACACGTTGCAAAACCAGAGTTTTCCGGCCAGTGACTATTACTCAATTACCATGCCTGTAATGCGGACCCTTGTGGCGACCGCTTCACAGGCTTTTATTTGGCTGATTGCCATGGACCTGCTCGATAAGCATTCTAAAAGGCTCTGTTAGACCAGGATTGACATAAATCCGATGTCACCGCGACGGGCTATCC
>UROC01000039.1 GCA_900549345.1 uncultured Collinsella sp. | reverse complement strand
TTTTTACTCGTTCCCTCAATGAGCGCCGGAACCACAGTATGAAGCTCACCCTGGTTATACTCGTGTGCCGTGGTCTCGATAACCTTAACCAGACGGTTGAAACGCTCGAGAATAATCTCATGCGGCGTAGGATCGTCAATCTCGGCGGCCGGGGTACCGGCGCGCTTGGAATAGATGAAGGTATAGGCCTGAGCATAGCGGACCGTCTCGGCAAGTGAGAGCGTCTGCTCAAATTCTTCTTCAGTCTCACCCGGGAAGCCAACGATAATGTCGGTCGAGAGCGCGATATCGGGCATGCGGTTGCGAATGCGATCGACAAGGCCCAGATAGTCCTCGCGTGTATAACGGCGATTCATCTCTTTGAGGATCCGCGTCGAACCTGACTGGACGGCCAAGTGCAGCTGCGGCATAACGGCAGGCGTCTCGGCCATGGCGTCGATGGTCTCGGGCAACAGGTCCTTGGGATGCGAAGACGTAAAGAAGATGCGCTCCACGCCCGTATCGCCCACGGCACGCAGCAGATCGGCAAAACGCGGCTTGCCAAACAGATCGCGACCATATGAGTTAACGTTTTGGCCCAGCAGCGTAATCTCACGCACGCCCTGGCGCACCAAACCGGTCACCTCGTCGACAATCTCCTCGAAGGGGCGGCTCTTTTCGCGACCACGCACGTACGGCACGATGCAATAGGTGCAGAAATTATTGCAGCCCGTCATGATGGGCACCCAGGCGTGATACTGAGTCTCGCGATGCCACGGCATGCTCATGGCATCCGTATCCTCATGCTCATTGGTACGGATATGACGCTTGCCATCAAGGAACGCCTCGGCAATGAGCTCGGCCACATGCGCGATGGAATGCGTGCCAAAGATGACATTGACGTTATCGACGTTGGTGAGCAGGCCCTCGCCATCGCGCTGCGCGATGCAACCGCCAACGGCAACCACGCGCTTGCCCGAAGGCGAAGGCGGCAGGCTTTTGCAGGAATTGCACTGACCGTACAGGCGAGTATCGGCGGCCTCGCGCACGCAGCACGTCATGAAGACAACGATATCGGCATGCGCGGGATCGAGCGCCATGAGGCAGCCATACGAATCAAGCAGACCGCTCACACGCTCGGAGTCGTGCTGATTCATCTGGCAGCCAAAGGTGCGGATAAAGTAGGTTTTACCGGCAAGAATATCGCGTACGGAACGCTGGTCCATGTGCATAAGTCCTAACGATGGGGAGCGAAACGAGGCAAGCAGAAGCTATGCCACAGGCTTAACATCATCCATGACGACGTTATCCATAGCAGCTCGATTGATCTGGTGAACGTAGATAGAAAGGCGGATGGCCGTGCGCGACTCCCCGTTAATGAGGATGTCGGAGAACACGGGCGCGCAGGAAATATCAAAACCGGTTGGAATCAAAAAACCGCGCGCGATAGCAACGGCCTTAATGGCCTGGTTGACGGCACCGGCGCCGACACACTGGATGTTGACGGGTACACCATCCTTGACCATGCCGGCGATGGCGCCGGCAACGGACGCGGGCGATGATTTGCTTGATACCTTCAGGCAATCCATGAAGAAACTCCTGCATTTAAAAGTACGTTTTAACTGCAATAACTGTATCGTACCGAGTGGACTCGGTAAAGGCACTATTCCTCTTTGGCAAGATCAAAGGTCACGGTGATTCGATCACGCGAAACACGGATCTTTGGGTCGCCGCAAAGGTTGAGATAGTACCGGGCGGCAAGGTCATTAAAGTCGCGTTCCACAGCGCGCGAAAACTGTGCCATGTCATCCTTGGCAATACGTAGCCCGCGACGATCCTTCGCGAGATCGACAGGAGCCGGCGCATGCGAGGACGAATCACGCTCGCGCAGCAGACGCGCGGTCACACCGCGAACGGGCTTAATCTGCCCTGCCAAAATGCGATGGGCCGTGCGTTCGGACATCTCAAGACCCAAACCCGAACAAATACGGATAAAGTCCTCGGCATCAGAAGCAAGGCCTAAACGATCGACTACCGGAAGCTCGCTCTCGTCATCAATGAACAGGAGACGAGACGTATCGAGCCGACTTGACGCTTGAGCATAAAGGGTCGCGGCAATCTCAGACGGAGAACCGAGATAGACATCGCAACCACGCAACTCCTCGAGCGCAAACTCACAAGCAGCGCGAATAATATTATGTGGACCGCGAGCGCAGACATAACGTCCGTCCTCATCCTTGACGGCCTGGGGCCAGCTGGACTGATCGGCACGCTCACTGAGGCGGTCGGCCGCAACGCTCACCTTAAAGGCTGAACCAAGATCGACGCCGGACGTGACCACACGGGCCTCGTCGGTGTTCTGCTTGATTGAAAACAATGCCATGCCACGACCGTGAACGCCCCAACGGTCCATCTTCATGCTCTCGAGCTTTGAGGTAACGCGAGCATCGAAGATTCGCTCTTGCATATCCTGCGGAACACCCGAGCCGTTATCCAAAAAGACAAGCGTGCGGACGCCATCTTCCTTGGTCGTGGCGAGATAGACCTTGTCGGCGCCGGCATCGCGAGCATTACGGAGCATTTCGATGACGATATCCTCGACATGCTGAATGTCGTGCTTTGCCTGGCGCCGCTCGGCCTCCGAAACGCGGAGGCGGACATACCCCTCGCCAAGGTTCTCCTCGACGCGAAGGTTGCCCTCCCCCGACATCGACGCGATAAATGAGATGAGCTCGTTCGCGTCGCTCATGTTATTTAGCGATATCGACAGCGCGGCTCTCGCGAATCACGACGACGCGCACCTGACCGGGATACTCCATCTCTTCCTCGATCTGATGGGCGATATCGTGAGCCAGGACCGTGGACTGGGCATCGGAGATCTTGTCCGGCTGAACCATGACGTGGACCTCGCGACCAGCCTGCATGGCATAGGTACGCTCGACGCCGTCATGGGAGTTGGCGATCTCCTCGAGCTTCTCAAGACGCTTGATGTAGTTCTCGGCAGACTCGCGACGGGCGCCGGGGCGAGAAGCGGAGACGGCATCGGCGGCCTGTACCAGGACATCGAGTACCGTGTTGGGGTCGACATCGGCATGGTGAGCCTCGATAGCATGGACGATAACGGGCTTCTCACCATAACGGCGGGCAAGCTCGGCGCCGATGACGGCATGCGGGCCCTCGACGTCGTGGTCGATTGCCTTGCCCAGATCGTGCAGCAGGCCGGCGCGTTTGGCAGTCACAACGTCCAGGCCAAGCTCGGAAGCCATCACGCCGCACAGATCAGAAACCTCGAGGGAGTGCTGAAGCACGTTCTGACCAAACGAGGTACGGTAGCGCAGGGCACCAAGGGTCTTGACGATCTCAGGGTGCAGGTCGTGGATGCCGGTATCGAAGGCAGCCTGCTCGCCAGCCTCGCGCACGCGCTGCTGAACCAGGTCGGCAGCCTTGTGATACATCTCCTCGATGCGGGCGGGGTGAATGCGGCCGTCGGCGATGAGGTTCTCGAGGGCGACACGGGCGGTCTCACGACGGACCGGGTCGAAGCTCGAAAGAACGACGGTCTCGGGCGTGTCGTCGATCACGAGGTTGACGCCGGAAACCTGCTCGAACGTGCGGATGTTGCGACCCTCGCGACCGATGATGCGGCCCTTGAGGTCATCAGAGGGAATGTGCACGGAGGTAACGGTGACCTCGGCAGTGTGGTCGGCAGCGCAGCGCTGAATCGCCAGGGACAGAATCTCCTGGGCGGTTTTGTGGCACTCGGCGCGAACCTGCTGCTCGGACTCGCGAATGATCGTGGCGGCCTCGTGGGTGACCTCGCCGCGAACCTTATCGAGGAGCTCCTTGTGGGCGTCCTCGCGGGTAAGGTCGGCAATACGCTCGAGCTCGGAGGTCTGCTTTGCGCAAAGCTCCTCGAGCTCACGGGAGCGCTTCTCGACCTGACCGGCCTGGCTGGACAGCTGATGCTCGCGCTTGTCGAGAGCGTCGTTGCGGCGGTCGAGGGATTCCTCGCGCTGCATCACGCGGTTCTCGAGCGTACGAATCTCGTTCTTACGCTGCTTGTCCTCGGCCTCGGCAGCTTGCTTGTTCTTGATGATCTCTTCCTTGGCCTCAAGCAGAGCCTCTTTTTTGAGGGTCTCGGCCTGACGCTTAGCATCACCGATCAGGGACTCAGCCTGTGCGTGTGCCGACTGGATCTTTTCGTCGGCCTCGTGAAGACTACCCTGCTTGGCGGTGCGCATGTAGGCAATGGCGGCGATGGCACCCAAAACGATGCCAACGAGCGCTGCAATGATAGGCATGCTCACTCCTTTTTATGGATTCGTTACACAACAAAGCGAACCGTCCTTACGAACGGCTCGCGACATTTGAGTAATATGGGCGCAGCTTATGCGGGTCGGATACAGATAAACATATAAACAAACTCATCACAGATGAGCACATATCACAAAGCAAATGACAGTGTTTATCGTACGTTGAACCACAACAACTGTCAAATAAATGGCCCCAGTACGGCGGTTAAAACGCGGTAAACGGCAGGCCACAAAACGCATACGCCTACAGCGCACATTCCTCGCGTTCGGCATCGAGACGTGCCTTAACGGCATCGGCGGCGATGTGATACGAAAAGCCCTTGCCCATCAAAAACCGAACCAGTTTTTCGAATCCGCGCGTCTCTGGAACACGCCGCTTGGCGAGCAGGGCTGACGCACGCGCCAAATCGTCTTCGACGGCAAAATAATCCTCGGGATAACCGGGAATGTCATCGAGCACGACATGACGGCGCTTGAGCTCGGTCTCGATTTTGCGCTGTCCCCAACCGCGTCGCTTGCGTTCCTCGATAAAGTACGAGCAAAAGCGGTTCTCGTCTAAAAAGCGGTACTCGGTGGCGCGCTCGACGGCGAAATCGATCGCGGACTGGTGAAAGCCGTAGCGAGCCAGCTTGTCACGGACCTCACCCGTCGCATGGTCGCGGCGCGATAACATCTCGGTCACCATGGTAAGCGCACATTTACGCTCGATGAGCTGCACCGCATCACGAAAGTTATCCCAATCACAGGGAAGATCGGGGCGGTTTTTGACATACAGCCGCGCGACCCGCACGGGGATCCAAATGGACCGCTCAAAACCGCCCTCAAGCTCGCAATCGATATGTGCGCAAGGCTTTTTGGACGCATACCCGCTCGAGAACGAGGAGGCCGCCTTCTTATCGGGAAAGACGACCGTAGCCTCGGTCACCGTATACGACATGAGCGTAACCGCTACTCGTCGTCATCATCGAGCATGGCGGAACCATCGATGGCGTAAAGCTCGTCAAACTCCTCAGGCGCAGGCTGATCGGTCAGCTCGACTTCGGACGGAGCATCGTCATCAAACTCAAGCCCGCAGGCAAGGCGGACCTTATGCTCAATCTCGTCAGCGCAATCGGGGTGTTCGCGCAGGAACGCCTTGGCGGCCTCGCGACCGTTGCCGAGCTTGTCCTCGCCATAGGCAAACCAGGAGCCCATCTTCTTACAAATGCCGCACTCTACAGCCATGTCCAGAATCGAGCCCTCCTTAGAGATGCCCGTACCGTACATGATGTCGAACTCAGCAGAACGGAACGGAGCTGCCACCTTGTTCTTAACGACCTTGGCGCGCACGCGGTTACCGATAACCTCGTCCTTAAGCTTAATGCTGTCGATGCGGCGAATGTCGATACGGACCGAAGAGAAGAACTTAAGGGCACGGCCGCCCGTCGTAGTCTCGGGGTTGCCGAACATGACGCCGATCTTCTCACGCAGCTGGTTAATGAAGATGCACGTCGTGTTGGACTTGGACAGCGAGCCGGCGAGCTTGCGGAGCGCCTGGCTCATCAGGCGAGCCTGAAGACCGACCGTAGTGTCGCCGATTTCTCCCTCGATCTCGGCACGCGGGGTCAGCGCGGCGACGGAGTCGACAACGATGGCATCGATGGCACCTGAACGCACAAGCATGTCAACGATCTCGAGCGCCTGCTCACCCGTATCGGGCTGAGAAATGAGCACCTCGTCGATATCCACGCCGATGCGCGCGGCATACGTGGGATCGAGCGCGTGCTCGGCATCGATAAATGCCACAACGCCACCCATTGCCTGGGCCTCGGCCAGGATCTCGAGCGAAAGCGTCGTCTTACCGGAGGACTCAGGACCGTAAATCTCGACGATACGGCCACGCGGCACGCCGCCGATACCCAGCGCGGCATCGAGTGCCAGAGCGCCCGTGGGGATGGCCTCAACCTCAAGCTCGGGGCCGCCGTCACCATACCTCATGATGGAGCCTTGACCGAACTTCTTCTCGATCTCGGCCTTGGTGGTGGCGATCATCTCTTCGCGCTCTTTACCCGTCGTGGGTGCATGAACGGTACGTACGGGACCTGAATTCTTGGCCATGAATAGCCCTCCTCTTAACAACCTGTATCGATAATAAACGAACGGCTGTTCGTGGTCAACCGTTCAGGCCAATCATATGCAGGCAGTCTTTCCAAAACCCAACCAAACGCCGACCAAACACTGACCAAATGCTTGCCCACAAAGGGGCGAATAAGAACAAGGAAGGCAAGAATACACCTATAACCAGCGCAAACGCTAAATTCGTCAGGGGTCCCTATCTCCACAATTAAGGGGCCCTAAGGCCCCTTAAAACACTTCTATTCCATAGAGTTGAGCACAAGGGCAATGCGACCCAATGCCTCCGTGACCGCATGGGCACGAACACACGAACGGTCGCCCTCATAGTGGCAGCGCACAGAGTCCACGACCGGCACTTCCCCATCAGCCGCGCGATACGCCCAGCCAATATAGAAAGTGCCAGCCGGATTGTCCTCAGTACCACCGCCGGGGCCGGCATAACCCGTTGCGCTCACTGCAATATCGCTCTGGTACAGCTCCAGCGAACCCGAGGCCATCTCGCGCGCAGTTTGATGCGACACCGCGGTGTAGCGGTCGAGCGTCTCCTGATCAACACCCAAAACGCGATGCTTGATCTCATCGCAGTAGGTCACCGCACCGCCACGCAGCACCGCCGAGGCGCCCGGGGTATCGGCAATCGTCGAGGCGATCATACCTGCTGTCAGCGACTCAGCCGTCGAAACCGTCACGCCCCGAGCGCTCGCGCGCTCGACAATATGACGCGCCAGCTCCTCGTTATGTGCGGAAATCTGCTCAAAAGAGTCCGTCATACCCACCAGAACCTAGACCGAAAAGACGATCTTGCGGCAGTTCCAGAAGTACTGGGCGCCCGAGATAACGGTCAGGACAACGGCAACGGCGTACAGGAAGCGCGACACCGAGTAGATGCCGAGCGTCAGCGCCAGCGGGCCAAGGTGCAAGCCGGCCATCGCAAAGACGCACAGGTAACCGCAGATGGAGACCATCGTGGTTGCCGTCTTGTACTTGCCGAGCTTATCGGCCGCAACGACCACACCGGCCGCACTCGCGACCATGCGAAGGGCGCTCACCAGAAGCTCACGGAACAGGATAATGAACACGGACCACACGGTCACAGCGCCAAAATCCAAGAACAGCAGCAGAGCCGAGAACACCAGCAGCTTATCGGCAATGGGGTCCAAGAATTTACCAAAGTCGGTAATCTCATTGCGCGAACGCGCCAGATAACCGTCGACCTTATCGGTGCACGACAGGATCACATACAGAATGAAGGCAGCGGCGGCGAGCGGGCCGTCGAAGGTGCTCCAATCTGTACCGGCAACACTCGTGTGAGAAAGCGCCGACACGATCATGAACACCGGGATAAAGACGATGCGAACGCACGTCACGATGTTGGCGGGCGTCCAAACACTCGTCAGTTCCTTATTGCTCTCGTTTGCCACGATGCTCTCCTACTCCACAACATGGCCGATAAGCTCATAGCAGAAGCTATCGGTAAACTCGACCGTCAGAATATCGCCCACGGACGCCTCGCTGGCGTCCAAGTGCACCGCGCCATCGGAATCGGGCGCCTGGAACCAAGCATGGCCGATCAGCTCGGCGCCGTCCTCGGTCTCCTCGATGCCGTCGACAATCACCTGGGCGCGCTCGCCCACATGTGCGGCGGTGGCGGCAAAACCGAGCGACTCGGCCAGGTCCATGGCCTCCTGGGCGCGCTCGAGCTTGACCTCTTCGTCGACCTGGCCCTCCATCTTGGCGGCCAGGCTGCCCTCCTCCTGCGAATAGGCAAAGACGCTCGTGTAGTCGAAGCCGACGGTGTCCATAAAGTCGATAAGGTCGCGGAACTCGTCGTCGGTCTCGGTCGGGAAGCCGACCATGGCCGTGGAACGGATCACGATGCCGGGGATGCGCTCACGCAGATCGCGGAACAGGTCCTCGAGCTCCTGGCGCGAACCAGAACGGCGCATAGCCTTGAGGATGCGCGCGTCGCAGTGCTGCACGGGGATATCGATATAGGGCAGCACCTCGGGCGTATCACGAATGGTCTCAATGAGCTCGTCAGTCATGCCCTCGGGCTGCAGGTAGAGCACACGGACCCAGACGTTCTGCGGACGCACGGCCTCGGCGACGGCGCGCAGCAGCTGCGCCAGATTGCGCGGCGAGCCATCGGTGACGTCTTCGTCGGCAAAGTCGGTGCCCCAAATACCCGTGTCCTGGCCGATCAGCACGATCTCGCGCACACCGCCGGCAACCAGGTCGCGTACCTCGGAGATAATGCTCTCGGCATTGCGCGAATGATAGCGACCGCGAATATAGGGGATCATGCAGAAGCTGCAGAAGCGGTTGCAGCCATCGGAAATCTTGACGTAGGCGACAGCGCCCTCGACAGTGCGCTTGACTTGCGGAATATAGGCAGCGATCTCACGCTCGACACCCAGCACGCCATCGATGACCGCCACGATGCCGTCCTCCTCGTCGGCCTTCACAAAGGCAGCGACCTCGGGCAGCTCATCGGGCAGGTCGTCGCCATAGCGCGACGGCACACAGCCGCACATGACGATGGGGCAAGAACGAACGCCGTCCTGAACCTCGTTGGCGAGCTCGAGCGTGGTCTCGATGCTCTCGGACGTTGCGGAGGCGAGGAACGAGCATGTATTGACGATGGCGATATCGGCATCCTGTGGGTCGAATGCCTCCTCGTAGCCCGCGGCGGTCAAAAGAGAACGCATGCGGTCGGTGTCAACCTCGTTCTTAGCGCAACCGAGGGTGATGTAGAGCACGGAGCCCAACGGTGTATCCATGTTGGAGAGCAGTCCTTTCGAATGATATTAGCGGTAGTTGGTGAACTGCAGCGGCTGGCCGTAGTCCTGGTCGCGCAGGAACTGGATCACGGTCTGCAACGCGTCCTTCGAAGCAGAGGAAACACGCAGCTTGTCGGCCTCGATAGTCACCTTGACCTTGAGCTTTTGGTCCTTGATGTCCTTGTTGATCTTCTTGGCGGTCGCCTGGTCGATACCCTCGACGATATGGCCGAGCACGCGCACGGTGCCGCCCGATGCCGCCTGCGGGGCATCCCACGAGACAGCCTTGAGGTCGATGCCGCGCTTGATGAGCTTGGAGCTCAGCACGTCGATAATCTGCTTGGAGACAAAGTCGGCCGGGGCGTTGATCGTAAAGAGCTTGTCGCCCTTCGAAAGCTCGATCGTGGCGCCGGAATCCTTCAGGTCATAGCGCTGGGAAATCTCGCGCGTGGTTTGCTGGAAGGCGTTGTCGACCTCTTGCATGTTGACCTCGGACACGACGTCGAAGCTGGAATCTTTAGCCATGATGTTTCCTTTCGCGTACGAGCGGCTTAGTAGCTATCGTACGAATAGTCGGTAGAATCGGTGGGCGTCTGGCCGTCAGTTGCGGTATCGGCGCCATCCGTGGACTGGGCATCGGTGCCGTCGGTGGTGTCGGTACCATCGGTGGTGTCGGTACCATCAGAACTTTCACCATTCTCGGAACCAGTCGTCTCCTTCTTGGGAACGGTGATCGTCACACGCGCCACGCCCGAGGTCTTGGTATCGTAACGGACCTTTTCGCCGTTCTTGGTAACGGTGACATCGGAAGGCTTGGACGTGGTGATCTCGATCGAGGACTCAGGCGTGTACTCCTGCTCAAAGGGGCCAGTCGCCTGGGCGCCATAGACCGACTTGCCATCGACCTTGACCTCAATCCAGGCGGTCTTTCCCTTGGCAACGGAGACCTTGACCTTCGTTACCTCGTTTTCTTCCTTTTTAGCCGTCGTCTTGGTGGCGTCCGAAACGGTCGACCCATCCGTCGCCTCATCGGTGTCTTCGTCCTCGTCGACCGTTTCGGTCTTCTTAGAAGACTTCTTGGGCGTCGTCTTGGTAGCAGTGGGCGTCTCGGGCGTGGTCTCAGGCGTCGAAGATGCGCAGCCGCGCAGAAGTACCACGATGAGCACGATCAGCAGCAACGCCACGGCACCGATGCCGGCGTAGACGATACGCGGATCGAGACCGTTGTTTTGAGGAGTACGGGAACCGCCGCGTCCACGACTGGAACTGCTGCGGCCGCCTCCCTGAGGCATACGACCACGATTGCTGTCGGAACGGCCGCGATAGCCACCCTGGCCCTGAAGGCTGCGCTGACCCGAGCGGGGCGCAAGTTCACCGCGGCCATGATAGCCACGCTGGCCCGCACGCGGAGCCGAAGAGCGCTGGCCATACGGCTGTGATTGAGAGCGAAGACGCGGCGTCACCTGCGTGGTATCGGCGTCCGCATAGCCGCCGAGAGCACGACCGGCAGAGACACCACGGTAGCCACGATCGGAATAGCCGCCATCTCCGTAGCCGACACGGGGATCGCGCACCACACCGCGGGCGGCGGGAAGCGCACGATCGTCGGGCATAGGCGTGCTGCGGAAACGATCGCGCTGAGAACGGATTTCCTCACTGGACCCCGTCTCGGTAATATAGCCAGCCTGCTGCGGACGCTGACCATAACGCGTTGAGCGACCACCCTGAACCATCAGGAAGCGCCCGTTATCGACAGAGGAACGCGAATTGACGTAGCCGGCGGCGTCCTGAAAACGACCGCCCTGCTGCGACGTCTCGCGTTCGTATGCCATCAGGTCGTCAAAGTAGGCATTGACGACCTCGCGCGGATTGAGGCCCAAAAATCGAGCATAGCTCGAAATCATGCCCTGCGCATAGCCGCGCGGCGGCATCGAAGCAAAGTTACCGGTCTCGAAAAACTCGATGATCTGCGGCCTGATTTTGATGGTGTTGGCGACCTGCTGAATGGAAAGGCCCATTCGGCGACGCTGCTCGAGCAGCATGTCACCAAAGCGTGCAGCCATCAGAATCCTCCAAACTCACGATCTTCACGTGCCATCTCGGCGTCGACAGATTCCAGCGCGGCAAGCCCCTCCTCGTCCAACAGGACCTCGCGCGGCTTGGAACCGTCGGGCGGGCCGACGACACCTTTTTCTTCCAGCATGTCCATAATACGCCCGGCACGCGCATAGCCAACCTTCAGGCGGCGTTGCAGGCCAGATGTGGAGCCCATCTGCGAATCCACCACAATATGGGCGGCTTCCCAAATGAGCGGATCATCGTCTTGCGGCTCGGCGACTCCGGTGCGGACAATGCCGCCGCCACCCGCCATGGACATGGAAGCGGGCACCACGGCAGACAGGATCTCCTCGTGGTAGTCGGGCTCGCTCTGCGACTTGACGAACTCGACAATCTCGTTGATTTCGTCATCCGAGACAAAGCAGCCCTGGATACGGCGGGGCTTGCCCCAGTCGACCTTAGAGAACAGCATGTCGCCCAAACCGGTGAGCTTTTCGGCACCCATCTGGTCGATGATGACACGCGAGTCGATGCCCGTGGCGACATTAAAGGCGATGCGGTTGGTGATGTTGGCCTTGATGAGGCCCGTCACCACGTTGGAGCTGGGGCGCTGCGTGGCAACGATAAGATGAATACCGGCAGCACGGCCCAGCTGGGCGATACGCACGATCGAGGCCTCGACATCTTTGCCGGCGACCATCATCAGGTCCGAGAGCTCGTCAATGATGATGACCAGGTAGGGCATCTTTTGCGGCGGGTTGTCGTAATGCTCAAACTCGCCGGCGGCCTGCTTTTCGTTGTAGGTCGAGATCTTACGCACGTTAAGGCGCTCGAAAACCTTCAGGCGACGCTCCATCTCGGACACGGCCCATTGCAGAGCGCTCGCGGCCTGCTTGGGCTCGGTCACCACGGGCACATAGAGATGCGGCAGACCGTTATAGCCCGCAAGCTCGACGCGCTTGGGGTCGACCATGATCAGGCGAACGTCCTCGGGAAGGGCGCGCATGAGCAAGGTCGTGATGATGGAGTTGATCATCACCGACTTACCAGAACCGGTCGTACCGGCGATCAACAGGTGAGGCATCTTGGCGAGGTCGGCGACGACCGGCGTGCCCTCCGCATCGCGACCGATGGCAAGCTCGAGCGGACCGCCCTTCACATAGGGCAGCACGTCGCCCAGATTGACGTTCTGGCGCTTGCGATTGGGGATCTCGATGCCCACGAGCGAGGTGCCGGGAATCGGGGCAAAGATACGCACCGACTGGGCAGCGAGCGAAAGCGCGATATCGTCCTCGAGGCTCGAAATCTTGCTCACGCGCTCGCCCTCGCCAGGTTGCAGCTTAAAGGTCGTCACCGTGGGGCCGGCGATCCAGCCGACCACGCGGGCACTGCGGCCAAACTCAAGCAACGTGGACTGCAGCGACTCGGCAGTCTGCTCAAGTTCCTTGTCCGAAGACGCGGCAGAAGCCGACTGCGGGTTGGCATGTAGGATTTCGAGCGGCGGGAGCTTGAGGCCGTCCTCTTCTTCATCCTCGGCATTCGTAGGAGTTGCGTCCGCTCCCCCATCGCTAGCCATAGCCGATTCGACAGCACTCGTGGCGGGCGTATCTGCAACCTTGGGATGCTTCAAGAAGTCGGGAATCTGAGGTGCTGCCGAAACAGGATTCACGGCAAACGGCGGCTCGGACTCGTCGATCTTATCGGGGTCGTCTTCCATCGAAAGCTGACCGGTTACCTGGCCGCGCTTTGCATGGCGACGCGGCAGCAAAGTTGTCTTTGCGGTCTCAATCGGAGCCTCGTCGTCCTCGTCATCGCCCTCGGTGAGCTCAATCTCACTATCGGACCAAGACGGATCGGGCTCACTCGTATTGAGCTTGGGAACCGTCTTGCCCTTCTTGGCATGACGGCGCGGCAGCAGCGTCGTCTTAGCGCGCTCGGCCTCCACGGCATCGGACACGTCGACAAACGGATCCTCACCCTCGTCGTCATCGTCCAAAACCGGGTCCACATCGTTGCCCATGACCGTGGTCACGGCAGCATCGGAACTCTTTTGGCGCAGAATGCTCAGGTGCGGACGGGCAACGCCGGGCACCGACAGGGCCTCATCGTCACCCCACGGGCTCGCGTTGACATCGGCACGACGGCGCTCGGCAAAATCCGCCGCACGATCGCGGGCAGAGCGCAGCACACCGCCCACCGAAAAGCCAATGATGACAAAACCAACGACGGCCAGACCCAACAGGACCACCATCGCGATAGGCTTACCCAGGGCATTCTGCAGCGCACTCGCAATAAACGCACCAATGTAGCCACCCGCGGCGGACAGGTTTTGCGGCGTGAACATAAGGTCGCACGAATCGCTCGTGCCCGGCACCATCAACGAAAGAATGGAGACGACGGCGATAAAGACCAAGGCGCCGCCCGCAACAGAGCGCACGTTGAGCGGCGAGTCCTCACCCAAAAAGAGCGTGGCGGCAAACAGCAAGATGACGATCGGCAGCACGTAGGCGCCCAGACCAAAGCCCAGGTGGTAGAAACCGGCAACCGCAGCCGTCACGGGCGCTGTTGCCGGAGAGATCACGGCAATGAAGGACGCGATCGCCAAAACTGCGATGACCACACCGGCGATATCGCGATTGGCCGAAGGCTCGACCAAGGGCTCAAAATCGTCGAAGTCTGCCTCATGGCCCTTATTGGCACGAAGATGGGAACCGGCACCCTTAGCAGATGCCGGTTGGTTGTTGGCCTTATTGCCTTTGGCGTTTTGTGCAGATCCGCGCGCCAAACTAAACCTCCATGACGACCGGGATGATCATCGGGCGAGTGCGCGTACGGCTCCAGATAAAGTTGGAGAGCGAGTCGCGCACGGCCTTGCGAATGGCGTCGGAACCGCTGCTGGTAAAGCTGAACTTGCCCTTCTCGATCGTCTTCATGATGGACGCGGAGGCATCCTCGGAGAACTGGTCGTCGATGGCAAACGAAACGCCGCGGCCCGAGAACTCGATGGCCTCGATCTTCTTGTGCTTGAGCGAGACGATGGCGACAGCCGTAACCATACCGTCGTTGGCGAGCTTCTGGCGATCGCGCAGGACGATGGGGTCGGTATCGCCGATGCGCAGACCGTCGACGTAGACGACGCCGGACTCGACGGGCGTGCCGCGCTTGACGATGCCGCCACGCATCTCGAGCGTGTCACCGTTATCGAGGATAAAGATATGATCGTCCTTGAGACCCATCTTACGGGCCAGCTGGGCATGGGCGCGCAGATGCACGGCCTCACCGTGAACCGGCATAAAGTACGTGGGCTTGGCCATGGCAATCAGGAGCTTGAGCTCCTCCTGGCTACCGTGACCGGAGACGTGAACGAGAGCGCGGTTCTTATCCCACACGTCGCAGCCGAGCTTGGCAAGGCTGTTGACGACCTGCTGGACGGCTTTCTCATTGCCGGGAACAGGAGTTGCCGAGAGGATAACGGTATCGCCCTCATGGATGGAGAGCGTCTTGTGCTCGCCATTGGCCATGCGGGACAGGGCCGACAGCGGCTCGCCCTGCGAACCGGTGCACATGACGACAATCTTGTCGTCGGGCAGGTTATCAATGTCGAAGGCATCGATGATATCGGCATCATCGATGTTGAGGTAGCCCAGCTCGCGCGCCACGCGGGTGTTCGTGAGCATGGAGCGACCGGTCACAACGACCTTACGGCCGCACTTGCGGGCGGCATCGCAGATCTGCTGCAGACGATGGATGTGGCTCGAGAACGACGCGACGAACACGCGACCCGGCGCGTTCTTGATGGCGTGCAGCAGGTTGGGACCAACCTCGGCCTCGGACTTGGTAAAGCCGGGAACCGTGGCATTGGTGGAGTCGGAAAGCAGCAGGTCGATGCCCTGCTTTGCAAAGCGGCTGATAGCGGCATAATCGGGCGTGACGCCGTCGATGGGCGTCTGGTCGAGCTTAAAGTCGCCGGTGTGCATAACGGTGCCCTGATTAGTACGGATGAACACGCCCAGAGCGCCGGGGATGGAGTGCGTCATCGAGAAGAAGTCGAGCGAGATGCCGCCGAGGTTGACATGGCTGCCGCCCTTGACCTCGCGGAACTTAGGCGCGCGGATGCGGAACTCGGAGAGCTTGCCCTCGATAAAACCGAGCGTCAGCTTGCTCGAGAAGATGGGCACCTTGTTGTTGAGGTCCTGCAGCAGGTACGGAAGCGAACCGGTGTGGTCCTCGTGGCCGTGAGTAACGATGATACCGCGGAGCTTCTCCTCGTTCTCCAGAACATAGGTGTAGTCGGGAAGCACCAGGTCGATACCGGGCTGGGAGTCATCCGGGAACATAAGACCGGCGTCGACGAGCACCATGTCGTCGCCGCACTCGAAGACCGTCATGTTCTTGCCGATGCCGTCAAGACCGCCGAGCGGGATGATCTTCAAGGGAGATGATTTTTTAGCTGCCATAGGTTAGTGTGGTTTCCTTTCTTCGAAACGGGTCTGGAACAACCGACGGGGCGCTTCTGGCAAACCGACCGCCGGGAACGTACAAACATGCATCGCAGAGTCGATGCAATAACCACAGTATGATACCCATTTGCACAACAACAGACCACCCATGCATGAAAGCCCCATCCAAACCGGTCTATCCCGCCGGTTTCCCGTGGGGCGGGCACTGATGAAGTTTCCTGCTCTACAGTCCTGCTCACGACGGAGGCCACATTAAGTGGCCTCCTGTTCGTGCGGAACTCGCGATAAACTTCATCAGTGCCCGCCCCACGGGAAACCTGCCAAAAAGGGACAGGTTTATTATGGTCGGTTTTATCTGGGAAGATGCTGCTGCGGCTATCTACAGA
>UROC01000038.1 GCA_900549345.1 uncultured Collinsella sp. | reverse complement strand
CTCGCACGGAGAGCACATTAAGTGCTCTCCGGCTCGTGCGGAACTCGCGATCGACTTCGCATGCCGCCGGGCAGCCGGGGCCGACGTGGGGTTCAAAGATTTTCAAAAAGCGGTCGGCGCGCAGTGCGCCGACCGCCGATATATGGGGCCTGATATTTTCTACCAGCTAGGGCCTCTTACTCGTCCAGGAGATCCTCTGGTATGTCGTTGCCGTCGCCTAGGTCGACTGGGGCCTCTTCGGCGTCGGTTGCGGCCTCGGCGCCTTCGTCTTCGGGCTTCTCCTTGGCGGCCGTCATGCGGGCTACGGCGCAGATGCGGTCGTTGTCGTCGACGGTCATCATCTTGACGCCCTGGGTGGCGCGGCCGGTCTGGCTGATCTCGTCGGTCTTGACACGAATGACCGTCGCGCCCTCCGTCACGATGAACAGCTCGTGCTGCGGGCCCACCGTCTTCATGGCCGCGAGGTTACCCTTACGCTCGGTCATTTGGATGGTGTAGACACCCTGGCCGCCGCGATTCTGCTCCGGGTAGTCCGCAACCGGCGTGCGCTTGCCGTAGCCGCGCTCGGTGATGACGAACAGATCGCCGTTGCCGTTAGTGACTTCCATGCCCAGAACGCTCACGCCGTCCTTCATACCGATACCGCGAACGCCGCTGGTATCGCGGCCGGTGGCGCGTACCTGCTCCTCGGAGAACATGATCGCCTTGCCCGCGGTGGTGGCCAGGATAATCTTGTCGCCCTCGCGCACGCGGCGCACGTTCAGCAGCGCGTCGTCGTCACGCAGGTTGATAGCGATCAGGCCGTCGCGACGGCTGCGGTCATATGCGCTCATCACGGTCTTCTTGACCATGCCGCTCTTGGTGGCAAACATCAGGTACTCGTCGGCAGGGAACTCGCGGCAACTGATGACGCTCGCGATCTTCTCGCCCTCCTCGAAGGGCAGCAGGTTGACGATCGCGGTACCGCGCGCCTGGCGCGTACCCACCGGCAGCTCGTGCACCTTCAGGCGATAGACCTTACCCTTGTTCGAGAAGAACAGCACGTACTCGTGCGTGGACGCGATGAACATCTCGTCGATAACGTCGTCCTCTTTGAGGTTGACGCCCGACACGCCCTTGCCGCCGCGCTTCTGGGCGCGGTAGGCGGCCACCGGGATGCGCTTGACATAGCCGGTGTGGGTAATGGTCACGACCATGTCCTCGTCGGCAATGAGGTCCTCAACGTCCAGGTCCTTCTCGACATGGCTGATCTCGGTGCGGCGCTTGTCGCCGAACTTCTTGGAGATCTCGCGCATCTCTTCCTTAATGACGCCCAGGATCTTCTCCTCGTGCGCCAGCAGGTCCTCGTAGTAGGCGATGGCGCGGCGCAAGCCGTCCAGCTCTTCCTGAATCTTGTCGCGCTCCAGGCCGGTCAGGCGGCGCAGCTTCATCTCGAGGATGGCCGTGGTCTGCTCGGGCGTAAAGCCAAAGCGCTCGATCAGGCGGCTGCTGGCCTCGGAATCAGTCTGCGAGGAGCGGATGATGCTGATGACCTCGTCGATATGGTCAAGGGCCATCAGGTAGCCCTCAAGGATATGCGCGCGGGCCTGGGCCTTCTTAAGGTCGAAGCGGGTGCGGCGGGTGACGACGTCGACCTGGTGGTCGATGTAGTGCTGCAGCATCTCGCGCAGGCTCAGGCATTTGGGAACGCCGTTGACAAGCGCCAGGTTGTTGGCGCCAAAGGTCGTCTGCAGCGAGGTGTACTTGTACAGGTTGTTGAGCACGACCTGCGGGATGACGCCCTTCTTGAGTTCGATGACCAGACGGATACCCTTCTGGTTGGACTCATCGCGCATGTCCGAGATGCCCTCGATGCGCTTGTCGTTGACGAGCTGGGCGATCTTCTCCTGCAGGGTGCCCTTGTTGACCATGTAGGGAATCTCGGTAAAGACCAGGCGGTTGCGGCCGGTCTTGGTGGATTCCACGTGGGCCTTGGCGCGCACGGTAATGGAGCCGCGGCCGGTCTCGTAGCTCTGCTTAATGCCGGCGCTGCCCATGATGATGGCGCCGGTGGGGAAGTCCGGACCGGGCATGATCTGCATGAGCTCGTCGACAGTGGCGTCGGGATTATCGATCAGGTAGCAGGTTGCGTCGATGGTCTCGCCCAGGTTGTGCGGCGGGATGTTGGTGGCCATGCCCACGGCGATGCCCTGCGAGCCGTTCACCAGCAGGTTGGGGAAGCGCGCAGGCAGCGCCTGAGGCTCGGCGAGCGATTCGTCGTAGTTGGGCTGCCAGTCGACGGTATCCTTCTGCAGGTCACGCAGCAGCTCCATGGCGGGCTTTGCCAGGCGGCTCTCGGTGTAACGCATGGCAGCGGCGCCGTCGCCGTCGATGTTGCCGAAGTTGCCGTGGCCGTCGATGAGCGGCGTGCGCATGGAGAACCACTGCGCCAGGCGAACCATTGCCTCGTAGACCGCGAAGTCACCATGCGGATGGTACTTACCGATAACTTCGCCGACCGTCCAGGCCGACTTCTTGTGTGGGCGGTTGGGGTAGATGCCGCTCTCGTTCATCGCGTACAGAATGCGGCGGTGAACCGGCTTTAGGCCGTCGCGCACGTCCGGCAGGGCGCGCGCCGTGATGACCGACATCGAATACTCGATGAACGACTGTTTCATCTCACGGCCGAACTCCGAAATCTGGAGCTGGCCGCCATTGATATCCTCGCCGGCCGAGGCGCCACGGTCGACTTCGCCAAAGCTCTCCTCGAGCTCGCCGTCGTCGTCTTCTTCCTCATCATCATCGGCATCGGGGTTATAGGCGTCCGGATCGCCGTCCTCGCCCTGCTCAGCACGGGCAAGCAGGCGCTTCAGATCGTCGGGCATGCCGGCGTCGCCGGCCTCATCCATACCCTCGTTGTTGTTGATATCGTCTGCCACGTTACCTCCTCTTAAGCGTCAAGGAATCGTGCATCATGCGCGTGTTTTTCAATATATTCGCGGCGATAGCCGACCTCGGAACCCATGAGCTCGCGCACGGCACGGTCCGCCACCACGGCATCCTCGATCGACACGCGCTGCAGGATGCGGGTCTTGGGATCCATCGTCGTCGAGGCAAGCTGCTTGGGGTCCATCTCGCCCAGGCCCTTGTAGCGCTGGACGGTATAGCCCTTGCGCTTCTTGGTGATCTTGCCATCCTTGGCCTTGCCGTCTTCGTCGTTATCGTCGGGGTTCAGGCCCAGACTCTGGATGGTGTCGCGCAGGATCTCGTCTTCGGGCTGGCGGCCGTTGGGATACACGTAGTGGATCTTGTTGCGCACCTTAATGCCAAAGATGGGCGGGCAGGCAACATAAACGTAGCCGGCATCGATCAGCGGACGCATGTACTTGTAGAAGAACGTCAGCAGCAGGATGCGGATATGCGCACCGTCGACGTCTGCATCGGTCATGATGATGATCTTGTGGTAGCGCGCCTTGGTGATATCGAAGTCGCCGCCGTCGCCGGCACTCGTCGTGACGCCGCAGCCGATCGCGGTAATCAGCGACTGGATGGTGTCACTCGAGAACGCGCGATGGTCACCAACGCGTTCGACGTTCAGAATCTTGCCGCGCAGGGGCAGAATCGCCTGGATGTCTCGGCGACGGCCGTCCTTGGCCGAACCGCCTGCCGAGTCGCCCTCTACGATGAAGAGCTCGGTCAGCTCGGCATCGCGCACCGAGCAGTCAGCGAGCTTGCCGGGCAGGGACGCCGTCTCGAGCAGGCTCTTGCGACGGGTCGCCTCGCGCGCCTTGCGGGCGGCGTTGCGCGCCTTGCAGGCCTGTTGCGCCTTCTTGACAATCTCACGAGCGGGCTTGGGATGCTCCTCGAGGTAATCGGCAAGGCCGTCGGTCACGATCTTGAGCGTGAGCGCACGCATATAGGAGCTGCCGAGCTTGGCCTTGGTCTGGCCCTCAAACTGCGGGTCGGGCAGCTTGACCGAAATAACGGCCGAAAGACCCTCGCGCACATCGTCGCCGGTCAGGTTGGCATCTTTTTCCTTGAGCAGGTTCTGCTTGCGTGCGTAATCGTTGATCACGCGGGTGAGCGCGGTGCGGAAGCCCTCAAGGTGCATGCCGCCCTCGGGAGTGTAGATGTCGTTGGCGAACGACATGACGTTCTCGCCGTAGCCGCTATTCCACTGCAGGGAAACCTCGACCTCGCCCATCTTGGCCACAGGCGCGTCCGGGTTCGATATAGATGGGCTCCTTAAAGGCCTCGGGGACGTCCTTGCCCTCGTTGAGGAACTTGACGAAGTCGATGATGCCGCCCTCGTAGCAAAACTCCTCCACGTGGGGAGTCGCCTCGCGCTCGTCGGTCAGCACGATCTTGAGGTTCTTATTGAGGAACGCTGTCTCCTGCAGACGGTTGTGCAGCGTATCGAAATCGTAGATGCAGGTCTCGAAGATCTCGTCGTCGGGCCAGAAGGTGACGGTGGTACCCGTCGAATCCGAGGTGCCCACGACCTCCATCTTCTTGACGGTCTTGCCGCGCGAGAACTCCATCTCGTAGGTGTTGCCATCGCGACGAACCTGAACGACCACGCGCTTGGACAGTGCGTTGACGACGGAGATGCCTACGCCGTGCAGGCCGCCCGAGACCTTATAGGCCGAGTTATCGAACTTACCGCCGGCGTGCAAGATCGTCATGACGACCTCGAGCGTCGGGATCTTTTTAACAGGGTGCTCGTCGACGGGGATGCCGCGCCCGTTGTCGACGACCGTGATGGAGTTGTCGGCGTGGACCGTCACCTGGATCTCGGTGCAGAAACCGGCCATGGCCTCGTCGACGGAGTTGTCAACGATCTCCCACACCAGGTGATGCAGACCGCTGGCGCTCGTCGAGCCGATATACATGCCCGGGCGCTTACGAACGGCCTCGAGACCTTCGAGAATCTTAATCTCGCCGCCATCGTAATCGTTTTCGTTTGCCACACGTCCTCCTTCAGTCAAGAAAATGTGTACAGCCTTACTAGTTTATCGTAAAAAAATACCCTCGGGACCGAGGGTATTTGGCTCTACAAGGCCACCAGATGCGATTTAAGGCTCTTTTTTGCTTTGCACGCCCTTGGCCCACTCGGCACTGGCTCTCATGGCATTCTCGAGGGCCTCGCGCAGTTTTTGGTCTTCGATGGGCGCCACCTGGCGCTCGATCTCGGTGCACTCGGCCTCACTTAGGTCGGCGTGCGGGGCCGGCGGGCGCTCGGTCGTCGCCGGGCGCAGGCGCTCCTTGGCGGCGGGCGGCGTGTGACCGGGCGCGGTGGTTTTGAACACCAGGCCGTCCACATGCGCACCGGCGCGCTCCATGCGCGCACGGATGATCTCGCGCAACAGCGTCATTTCCTGCGTCCACGAGGGCGAGTCGAGATACACCAGCAGCTCATTGGACTCGGGCAGGTAGCGCAGCCCCGTCACATGCCGTCCCTCGCGCGTGCCCGAGCACACCGCGTTCCATGCGCGATAGACCGCGCGCGACTCCTCGGCGGCCTCCATCTGCGCACGGCGCTTAGGCGTTGCAGCCGCCAGGATGCGCTGGCGCTCTGCGTTCAAAAATCCACTGAAGGCGACTGTCTCGCTCTCGCGCTCGTAATTAGCACGTCTCACCCATGCTCACCACCTTGGCTCGATCAAGCAGGTCATCGGTAAAGTACCCCAGGTTGGTCGTAGTTATGACCGTCTGGATATCATCGCCGATCAGCCGCAGGAAAGCGCCGCGACGCTCGCCGTCGAGCTCGCTCATCACGTCGTCCAAAAGCAGCAGCGGGGCGGTGCCCAGGACATCGCGAGCCACGGCCACCTCGGCCACCTTCCAGGACAGTACCAGCGTGCGCTGCTGTCCTTGGCTGGCAAATGAACGGGCGGAGCGACCCGCCACGGTGAACTCGATCTCGTCGCGATGCGGTCCCACCAACGTCACGCCGCGGCGAATTTCCTCGTCGGCATGCTCGTCAAGGGCAGCCAGCATGCGCTCGTACGCCCAACCCTTCAGCTCTTCGCGATCCTCGACCTGGGGTAAATCCCCCAGCGTGGACGCATAGGTCACGTTGGCAGCCTCGCCGGACGCCACTTGCCCGTAGGCAGTGTGCACATGGCCCGCCAGCCGGTCGAGTAGGGCCAACCGGTGCACGAGCAGGGCCGAGCCCGCGCGAGCAATCGAATCGTTCCACGCGCCGAGCATCTCGCGACAGCACCAGGTCTCCTTGAGCAGGGCGTTACGCTGGGTCACGCAGCGCCCATAGGTGCTCGCAAGATCGGCATAACGCACGCTCAGCTGCATGCCAAAGTCATCGAGGGCGGCGCGGCGCACACTGGCGCCTCGCTTAACCATGTCCAGATGGTCGGGGCAAAACAGCACGCTCGGCAGAATCCCGCGCACACCGGCGGCAGAGCATCTCTTGCCGTTGCGACTAAACGAGCGCTTACCGTCCTCCGCGCTCAATCCCATATCAAGCACGCGGCCGTCGCCCTCGAGCCTCAACTCGATCTTGCACGAGCCCACGCCGTCATGGACGAGCTCGGCTGCGGTCGGATGCCTAAACGAGGCGCCGCTCGTCAGCAGCTGCAGCGCCTCTATGAGATTGGTCTTTCCCGCCGCGTTGGGTCCCGCAAGTATCGTCACGCCCTCGTCCAGGGCAAGGCGATAGCTATCGAAGCTGCGGTAGTGCGCGACGGAAAGATCGCGGGCGAACATGGTCATGGCGCAGCGCTAGATGCGGACCGGCATGACCAGGTACAGGTAGTTGATCTTGTCGTAGGACTTGAAGATGCCCGCCTGCGAGTAGCTCTTGAGCTCCAGCGTGATCTCCTTCTCCTTGGACAGGGCATTGAGGCAGCCGAAGATGTAGTGGTAGTTGAAGGCGATGGTACCCGACTCGCCCTCAGCCTCGACATCGATCGTCTCCTGCGCAAGGTCCTGGTCATTGGAAATGGAGGACAGGCCCATCTGCCCGTTCTCGACATCGATCTCGAACTTGACGGCGGGGTTGGCGCTCGCGATAACGGCCACGCGCTTGAGGGCGGCGTTAAAGGCGGCGACATCGATCTTGACGCTCGTCACGCACGAATCGGGGATGAGCTGCTTGTAGTTGGGGTACACGCCCTCGATGCGACGCGACACGTAGGTGGTGTTGCCGGCCTCGAAGACGACCTGGGTGTCGGTAGCCCCGATCATGATGGTCGCCTGGCTGGCCATGATGTTCAGCGCGTCGTTAAAGGCGTCAGCCGGAACGTTGAGCTCAAAGGAGCCCTCGAGGGTCGAGGTCTCGACCTGCGTATCGCACACGGCCAAGCGGAAGGAATCGGTCGCCACCAGGCGTACGGTGTTGTTCTCGACCTTCATGTGCACGCCGCCCAGGATGGGGCGAGCCTTGTCGGTCGAGGTGACGCGCCACACGCGGCCGACCATTTCGGACAAGACATCGGTCGGCAGCTCCACGGCACTCTCGATGGCATAGGCCGGAAACTCGGGGAAGTCATTGGCATCGAGCGTGTTCAGCCTAAAAGAGCTCTTCTCGCAACCAATCAGCACCTGGCGCTCGGACAGCTCAAAGGTGACCGGGGCATCGGGGAGGGTCTTGGTGATATTGGAGAGCATCTTACAGGGGATAACCATCTCGCCCTCTTCTTCGACATGCGCCGCGATGCGATGACGGATCGAGATAGTGTAGTTAGAGGTCTGGAATTCCAAGATGCCGTCTTGGGCCTTAACGAGCACGCCCGACAGGATGGGAAGGGTGGATGCCGAAGCGACACCCTTCATAACGACGCCGATGGCTTGTGTAAGCGAGCTCTGGCTGACGGTGAACTTCATCTTTTAATACCTTTCTATAGATATAAATATCTTAATAATAGTAATAGCACTGACGAAACTGTGGATTACTCCCAAAGACGCAGGTCAGACCAAGAAAGAGAATCGACAGCAACCTGTGTGCAACAGGGGTGGTTTTCCACGTTCAAAACCTGCGCAAAACTTTTCATCACCGCGGGTTGGGTTTTAGACACCTTATGCCCGTGGTTTCGACAAGTTTTCAACAGGTGTCTCTATTTCCCTACGAGCGCAGTGTAATTTTATCGCGCAGCGACTTGAGGTCTTCGGTGACGGTGCGGTCTTCCTGGATCATCTTCTGGACCTTTTTGTAACTCGTGCTGACGGTCGAGTGGTTGCGGTTGCCAAATTCGGCGCCCACCGCCGTGGTCGTCATCTCGCACATCTCGATGGCCAGGTAGATAGCGATATGGCGTGCTTTGGCGATATTGGCGTTGCGACGCGGGCCGATGAGCTCCTCGTGCGTCACGCCGTACTGCTCTTCGATGACGGACTGAACCGTCTGGACGTTGATCTTTTTGGCCGATGTGTCAAAGTACTGGCTGGCGATGGCGTCGATATCGTCAAAGGTGAGCTCCCCGCCCTCGCGCTCGCGGTCGCCCGCCTCGCCGGCGCAGCGCTCGCAAAAGCTCTCGAGTTCGCGGATGTTGGTGCCCGAGACCTCGGCCATGTGTTTAAAGTGCTCGTCGGTTAGGTGCCCGCCGTCGCCCCCATAGGCCGCCAGCAGCGAGTCGTCGCCTGCCTCGGGAGCGGCGACGATGGTGTTCTCGTAATAGCGCTGCAAGATCTTGTATTTCATTTCGTAGCTGGGCTCTGCGACCAGGCAGAGCATGCCGGCGTTGAAGCGGCTGGTTAGACGCTCGTCCATGCTCAGGTCCTTGGGGGCGCGGTCTGCCGCGATGACGACCTTCTTGTTGTTGCGGATGAACTCGTCCATGAGCTGGAAAAAGTAGTCCACGCTCGCGCGCTTGCCGATGATGTTTTGGATGTCGTCGATGATGAGCACGTCCACGCCGTGGTACGCCTGCATGATGGGGGCGTTGCTCTTCTTTTGGCGGTCGAACTCGGTCATCAGGTCGTCCAGATATGCCTGGGAGTTGGCATACTTGACCTTGATCTCGGGCGACTTTTCGGCGAGCTCGTTTTTGATGGCAAGCAGCAGGTGCGTCTTGCCCAGGCCCGATTTGCCGTAGATGAACAGTGATGTGCACGTGCCCCGCTCGTCCGCGAGGGCGGCAAACTTGAGTGCCGAGCGATAGGCATGGCTGTTCTCGGGGCCGTAGACAAAGTTCTCAAAGGTAAATTTTGAGTTCGCGGCGAGTGGGGCTCCATCCGTATTCTGCTCGGCCGGTACGGTCGGTGCTGGCATGGGTGAAGCGGGGGTCGCAGCTTGCGTGGATTTAGTTGGCGCTCCGCCCTTCATCTGGTTCATCATGCGACGAAAATCATCGGCCGAGAGCGTGTTCTTGATTGCAATGCCCGAATCCGCGCCCGTCGTTGCGTCGTGAGCGATGGGCATGTGCGTGACGGGTGCGTTCGTTGACGTCGCCGCCGCGGTCGGCAACGGTGCCATGGTTTCACGGGAAACATCGCTGTGCTGGTGCTCGATTGTCGGCACGTCGCCTGCGGAGGCCGGCGCCGCCGGGGAAGCAGCGGGAGCCGTGGCGGATTCCGTCGCGGCGCCTTGCGGTGCCACGATGTCGAGCGCAATCGGTGCAAAGGCGATTTCTTCCAGATAGGCCTCAATGGTCGGCTGATGCTTTTTGAGCTGCGCGATGGCAAAGCGCGAGGGGGCCTCGATCGTGAGCGTATCTTCGGTCAGGCTTATGGCGCGCGATTGCCCCAGCATGTTGATGAGGCGTGCATCTTGGCCGTCGCGCTGGCAAAAGGCGATGGCATCCCCCAGGATGATGCTTGCTTCCTCGTCCACTGTCTCTCCCGTTCTTTAGCTCTGAGCTCGCACGCGAGCGGCGCCGAGTTCGGTCAGATGGTATTTCTGGCCATGCTTGATGACCAAGCCGGCCTGCGCCAAGTCATTGAGCGTGCGTGACCAAGTGGGGGCCGAGTTTCCAAACGCCCTCGCCAGATCGGTAGCACCGCACGCTTGATTTTGCGCCAGATAGCCCAGCGCGGCGTTGCCGCGATCGCTTACGAACACGTCCGGTTGTGGCTGCGCATACTGATTTGCTGCATTAGGATACATCATTTGAGCTGCTGGTTGTTGAGAACTCTGCATCGGCGGCATTTGCTGTTGAAAACTTTGAGGCCACTGTTGGTAAGGCTGCGGAGGCATCTGCTGGGCCCAGGGGTTGTACTGCTGCTGCGGCATCTGCTGGTACGGCTGCTGATATCCCTGCTGGTACTGCTGCGGGAACTGCTGGCCATACCCCAGTGGCTGCATCTGCTGATATGGATATCCCTGTTGGTACGGCTGATAGCCCATTTGCTGGCCACCCGGTGCCCCCGTCGCCTGCTGCATTGCTGCTGTATCCTGATCCGCCAGCGGCATGGCCTCTGGCATGTTTGGCGGCATCGACATCGACGCCGCCTGGGGCTCTTGTGTAGGAAGCATTCCGGGCTGCTGCATCTGTCCCACGCGGGGCTGCATCTGTTGCGTTGCCATGGGCTGCTGCGCAAAAGCTCCCGGCAGGGGATATGCGGGCTGCTCCGTCTCGGGCCGCACGGCAGCACCGCGCCCGCCGGCGCGTTCGATTTCCTGCACGCGTTTAGGGTCCAGGCTTACCGTAACCACGGTGCCGTTGCCCATATTGTCCTCGATGGACACGGCCCCGCCGGCGTTTTCCAAATACTCCTGCACCATGGGAAACCCTGCTCCGGTTCCACGGATATAGCGCTTCATCTTGCTGTTTGCGCTGGTAACGCCAAAGTCGAAAGCGCGCTCCTTGTCGTCGATGCCGGGTCCTTGATCAGCAAAGCGGATGGTGTCTCCGCCGTCCAGAATCGAGATGATGGGCTCGGCAAAGTGTGCGTGGATAAAGTTTTCGACAATCTCGCGGATGACCATGAGCGAGATATGGCCACCTTGTTCTTTCATGCACTGGTAGACGGTGTTGGTCGTCTCTTCCAAATACGTGCGGACATCTTGCGGATCAATGACGATCACACGCGGTGTCGACAGCATATCGTCATAGACGGCGATGCGCGCGGCGTACATGGCTTTTGGCGCCTGCGTGGTCGTCTGCTCGCCTTCCTCACGCTCTTCGCGCACGCCGGTGATGTGCTCGTTGTCGGGTGCCGGGTCTCCGGAATCGACCATGGTGTAAAAGTCGTCAGACATGCCGCTCGCAATCTTTCAAAAGGTTTCGAACAAATAGTAGCTCACCGTGCAATGTTTCTCATCTTTCGACAACTTTTCAAAACCTGTTGAAAACTTTGGAAAACGGACGAAAAGTTCTCAACATTGTCAACATGACCTGTTGAAAACTCGATGAAATATCGTGAAAAGTTGCCATGCACCGTTAAATCGAGCTCGGCTTATGGGGGAACCGTGTGAACTGCGCAACCTTTTACCTTTGATTTCTTGACATTTGAACATTGATTTCCCTACAATCTTCAAGCTCACGTGTCTATATCTGCGTCCGCGCCCCCGCGGACACTCGAAATGCAGCAGGAGGAACTTAAGATGAAGCGTACGTATCAGCCTAATAAGCGTAAGCGTGCCAAGACCCATGGCTTCCGTGCCCGTATGGCCACTAAGGGTGGTCGTGCCGTGCTCGCCCGTCGTCGCGCCAAGGGCCGCAAGCGTCTCACTGTCTAGCAGCGATACACACATCTCGCATGAAGACTATTAAGTCTCGGCAAGATTTCGAGCATGTGTTCAGTCAGGGGCGTCGTTTCAATCACCCTCTGATTCGAATGACCATATGTGAATCGGTTGGCGAAGGCGACTCCGGAAGGGTCGCCTTCGTTGGTGCTAAACGGCTCGGTTGTGCTGTCGTGCGCAACCGTTCTAAGCGTGTGATGCGCGAGGCCGCCCGCAGCTGTGGATTTCCCGTTGCGGGTTATGACATCATCTTGTTCGCAACTCCCAAGACGAGGGTTTCCTCGCCGCAGGAGATGGACAATGCATTGCGTTCGCTTATGAAACGCGCCGGCGTTGCCGGGGAGGAGCGATGAGCAATCACGTTTTGCGACGTGTTGCCATCGCTCCTATTCGCATATATCAACAGGTTATTTCGCCCTTATTGCCTGACGCCTGCATTTATTACCCAACGTGCTCGCAATACGCCGTCCAGGCGATTGAGAAGTACGGTGTTTTGAGAGGCTGCTGGCTTGCCGTGAGGCGCATCGCTCGCTGCAATCCCCTGCACGTCGGCGGTTATGACCCTGTGCCCTAGCGGGCACTCGCTATCGGAGGAAAACTTACATGTGGGATTGGATCGTTAACATCCTTTTCGAGCTGCTCAAGCTCATCCAGACCTTTGCGGTCGACTGGGGCCTGTCCATTATCATCCTGGTGGTCATCATCCGTCTGCTGCTGACGCCGCTTATGCTCAAGTCGACTAAGTCGACGGCACGCATGCAGGTGCTGCAGCCCAAGATGCTCGAGATCCAGGAGCGCTATGCCGACGATCCCCAGCGTCAGGCTGAGGAAATGCAGAAGTTCTACAGCGAGAACAAGTTCAACCCGATGGCTGGTTGTCTGCCGCTGTTGATTCAGATGCCTGTCCTGTTCGCCCTATTTACGCTGCTGCGTAACCTGCCGGACTACTTTAACGACGGCACGTTCTCGTTCTTTAATATTCTGCCCGACCTGACCACCACGCCGAGTGCCTCCTTTGCCGATGGCTTTATGGTCGCGCTGCCTGCGCTGGTCTGCCTGATCCTGTTCGCTGTCCTGACCCTGATTCCGCAGCTCTATATGTCGCGCAACCAGACCGGCCAGCAGGCTCAGAGCATGCGTATGATGGCCGTTGTCATGACGGTCATGATGCTTTGGATGGGCTGGAGCCTTCCCGTTGGTGTTCTGCTGTACTACGACGTCTCGTCTGCTTGGCAGGTTATCCAGCAGATTTTTGTGACGCAGAAGGTCATCGACAAGGCGAAGGCCGATGAGGAGGAGCGCCTTAAGAACGCGCCGCTGCAGGTTGAGGTCACTCGTCGCGAGAAGAAGCCGCGCCCGCACAAGAAGAAGTAGTGGGATATCAATCTTATTTAGGTACCTAACTTTTGGAGTACGTTATGTCTGAAGAGATCATCGAGGATATGCTTGAGGAGGTTGCCCCGCAGGTCGCGGGCGATTATCCCGAGATTGCACAGCGCTACAAGGCTGGTGAAGAGCTGACCGACGAGGAGCTCGACACCATTGCCGATGTCGCGATTTCCATCCTGCGTTCCATCCTTTCGCACTTCGATGCCGCCAACTCTCCTATCGATGAGTATGAGGGCGACGAGGGTGAGTTGATTTTGGATGTAACCGCTCCGGATCTTGCTGTTCTCATTGGCCGTCATGGTCGCACCCTTGATGCACTTCAGGTTATGTTCTCTTTGCTGGTGAGCCGCAAACTCGGCTTTAGGTATCCGGTTGTAGTGGACGTTGAGGGATACAAGAGCCGCCGTCAGGACAAGGTTGCCTCCATGGCTCAGTCTGCTGCCGAGCGTGCCATCCGCACTCATAAGAGTGTTTCGCTTCCGCCCATGAATGCCTACGAGCGCCGACTGGTTCACATTGCCCTTCGCGGCAACGATGCCGTTGACACTCATTCTGAGGGTTCTGACCCTGATCGGCATGTGGTGATTGTTGCTCGATAATCTACTCGAGCTTATGCTAAGGGGACGTGGTTTCCACGTCCCCTTTTTTTGTCAAAAGTTCTTGATACACTGATTTTTGTCAGAAAGGAGCTTTCGTTGTTAGTACTTACTGATCAGCAAGCTGACGAGATGTTGAGTCGTCTAACTTCCTATTGCAATCAATATTCCTTGAGCATAACTGATGTTGAGCTCAGAAAATGTATTCAGCATTTGGATTTAGTTCTTGAAACAAATAAGACAACGAATCTTACCCGTATCCTTAATGTAGAAGATGCTGCGATACTTCATATCCTCGACTCACTTGTTTTGCTCCCCTATATCAATAAGGCTCCTGAGGGAGCTTTGCTCGATATGGGAACAGGTGCGGGCTTCCCTGGTATTCCTTTAACCATAACCACGCATCGTAAAGCTACTTATATTGACTCTGTTGGCAAGAAGGTTGATGCAGTTAATTCTTTTGTTCATGATCTTGGGTTGAAACATGCTCATGCGGTTCATGATCGTCTTGAAGAATATGCTCAAAGCCATAAGAAGCAGTTCTCTGTCGTAACCGCCCGTGCACTGGCTCCTCTACCGATTCTTGTTGAGTATGCGGCTCCGTTCCTCAAAGACGGAGGGCTATTTGTTATCACCAAGGGTAATCCTTCGGATGAGGAGCTTGCTTCCGGCATGTCAGCAGCTAAGATTTGTGGCTTCACTTTGCTTCTGAATGACGCAATCGATTTGCCTGAGGGCTTGGGCCACAGGGAGTTTATTGTTCTTAAGAAGAGTCATCCAGCATCCGTTTCATTGCCTCGTGCAAATGGCATGGCAAAGAAGAATCCGCTTGCCTAGATGTTTCACGTGAAACATAATGGATACTACAACTTGCAGTGTTTCACGTGAAACATGGCGGTTGATATCGAATCGGAATGTTTCACGTGAAACATCCTCCGTTTGACAGCTTTAATACACACTAGGAGGGACCGTGGGATTTCACGACGTTAAGCGTTCTAAGAACGCAAAAGACACGCGTATCATTGCAATCATCAATCAAAAAGGCGGCGTCGGTAAGTCAACGACGGCTGTAAACCTTGCAGCAGCACTGGGTGAGCAGGGTCGTAAGACACTGATTGTCGATTTTGATCCGCAGGGAAACAGTACCAGTGGATTTGGAATTGAAAAAGAAGACCTTGATCACTGCATCTATGATGCATTGTTGAATGATGTGCCGGCAGAATCGCTTGTTCTTGATACAAATTGCAACAAGGTATTCGTAATTCCAGCTACGATTCAGCTTGCAGGTGCCGAAATTGAGCTCGTAAGCGCAATTGCTCGTGAAACCCGCCTCAAAGATTTGCTTGAGCCGATTCAGGACGAGTTCGATTTTATTTTCATTGACTGTCCTCCTTCGCTCGGCCTGCTTACTATCAATGCCTTGACCGCAGCAGATAGCGTTTTGATTCCAATCCAATGTGAGTATTACGCACTCGAGGGCGTTACGAAGCTGCTTGAGTCAATGAAGATGGTCAAATCACGTCTGAACAAGGGCTTAGACACCTATGGCGTGCTTATGACCATGTATGACTCACGTACTTCTTTGTCGAATCAGGTTGTTGAGGAAGTTCAATCGTACTTTGGTGATAAGGCGTTTAAGACGCTGATTCCCCGTACGGTTAAAATCTCTGAAGCTCCGTCTTTTGGAGAACCGGTAATTACCTATGCACCTCAAAACAAGGGTGCAAAAGCGTATATGAACCTTGCAAAAGAGGTGATCAAGCGTGCCTAGTGCAAAGAAACGTGGCGGATTGGGGCGTGGACTCAATGCTTTGGTCTCTGAGGCCGAGTATGAGACCGGTGGTTCTGCTGCATCTGCTTCAAATGTCGCATCTGAAACAAAACTACCTATTGAGGATATCGTTCCCAACCCTAATCAACCGCGAATTCACTTTAATGAAACTGAACTTCGCGAGTTGAGCGAGTCAATCCAAGAACATGGCGTTTTGCAGCCGCTCTTGGTTCGCAAGCATGGAAACGGCTATGAGATCATCGCTGGTGAGCGTCGTTACCAGGCGTCAAAGCTTGCTGGTCTTGAGGAACTGCCTGTCATCATTAAAGATGTTAATGATGAAGAGATGCTGGCTCTTGCTCTTATCGAAAACCTTCAGCGTTCTGATCTGAATCCCGTCGAAGAGGCTAAGGGCTATCGCCAGCTCATCGATGCTAGCGGTATGACCCAGGAGGCATTGTCGAAGGCCGTAAGCAAGTCGCGCTCTGCAATTACAAACTCGCTGCGCCTTCTCGATCTCCCCGAATTAGTTCAGCAGATGATTTTTGAGGGTAAACTTACTGCTGGTCACGCACGTGCGATTCTTGCAGTTCCCTATGAGGATGCTCGAATTCGACTTGCAGAGAAGGTTGTTGCGGAGGGCCTTTCCGTAAGAGCGACAGAAAATCTTGCTCCATTGTTTTCTGCCGGAGAGACGCCTAAGACGCCGAGGCCTGCAACGCCTCAGTCTTTTAAAAAGGCTGCGCGTGTACTTCGTCAGGTATTTAATACCAACGTGCGCGTGAAGAGCTCGCGTGGAAAGAATAAGATTGAGATTGAGTTTAAAGACGAGGAAGAGCTCTCTCGTATTCTTGGCGAAATGATTCAGTTTGATCAAGGAGGCCAAGATGAGGAATAAGATTTTAACTGCAATTGCATTGGCGACGACTGTCGCGGCTGGTGCCTTTGCTGGATATAAGATCGCGACAGACGATGAACTTCGAGGCCGTTTGCTTCGTGGCGCGCAAGATATCGTTGATACGTCCAAGAAGAAAATGGATGTTATGACAGAAGATGTTGCCATGCGCACTGCTCAGGTAACGAAAAATCCTAAGATTAATCAAGGTTGGGTTAGCAACCAATGGGAAAATGTAGGCTATTAGGTACCTAAAAATTATCCTGCATATTTTTCGGGGCCCTTGTCTGATTCATGAGACAAGGGCCCCTTATTTTGTCCGTAAAAAATGGGAAAGGTAGCAGCTGGTCCAAAATGGAGGTCAATAAATGAAACGGCCCCGGTTGCATATCTTGCAACCGGGGCCGTTCGATGTTTCACATGAAACGTTTGGCTCTGTTAGACCGGAATTGACACGACCGGCTGCCCTCTTGCCCTCGAGTT
>UROC01000037.1 GCA_900549345.1 uncultured Collinsella sp. | reverse complement strand
GACAACTACGAGATTCTAGAGAACGACTACGGCATCTCGCTGCGTGAGCTTGTTGCCTTTGCCGATGCCACCTACACCGCCGGTGAGTCCATCACCCCGCTGGTCAAGGCTATCAACGTGCTGCTCTTTAAGCTCGAGGGCCAGATTATCCAGCGCCACCCCGAGTTCGATATGACCGATCGCCTGCTACTCGACAAGATCGACCGCGACACCGGCACGGTCACGCTCGCCGACGGCAGCGTGTGGCCGCTCACGACCAACGACTTCCCCACCGTCGACCCGGCGGACCCCTATACGCTCACGCCCGAGGAGCAGCACATCATCGACAAGCTCGTGTCCGAGTTTGTCACCGCCGATCACCTGCATCGCCATATCGATTTCCTCTATTCCCATGGCTCGATGTACAAGGTCGCCAACGGCAACCTGCTCTTCCACGGCTGCGTTCCGCTCAACGAAGACGGCACCTTTAGCAGCATGAACTGCTTGGGCACCTGGCACGCTGGCCGCGATTATCTCGATTTTTGCGACCACATCGCCCGCCGCGCCTGGCGCGTGGGCGACCGCGACGCTCTCGACTGGATGTGGTACCTGTGGATTGGCTTTAACTCACCCGCCAGCGGACGCCTGGTGCGTACCTTTGAGCGCGCCTATATCGCCGACAAGAGCACCTGGGTCGAGCCGATGGACCCGTACTTTACGCTTACCAAGTCGCCCTCGGTCTGCGACGACATCATGCGCGAGTTTGGCGTCGCGCCCATGGCATGCTCACCGACCGGTCACATCATCAACGGCCACACGCCCGTTAAAACCACCAAGGGCGAGCAGCCCATCCGCGCCGAGGGCAAGCTGCTGGTCATCGATGGCGGCTTCTGCCGCGCTTACCATCCCAAGACGGGTATCGCCGGCTATACGCTCATCTCGAGCTCACGCGGCTGCCGTCTCAAGTCGCACCGAGCCTTTACGACGGTTGCCGAGGCACTCACGCGCAACGTGGACATCGAAAGCGAGACCAACCGCTTTGACGAGGCCGACCGCCGCCGCATGGTGAGCGACACCGATACCGGCGCCAAGATCCGCAGCCAGATCCAGGACCTACGCCAACTGCTCGATGCATATAGAAACGGTGCTATCGAGGAGCGCGCCTAGCCCCACCCGCGGGGATTGGCTAAACTGTGCCAAGTTTGTCATCCCCGCGGCGCTTCGGCGCCAGCTTAAGGCAGGTACCATGCAAAAGCTCCTTGCGCAGATCATGAAGTTTGGCGTCGTCGGTGTCATTGCCACGATCATCGACTTTGGCATTATGAATCTGCTCCACTACGGTCTGGGCCTCAACATCCTAATCGCCAATACCAGCGGCTTTATCGTCTCGCTCATCTTTAACTACCTCGCAAGCATGAAGTACGTGTTTGCGCACAAGGAAGGCATGAGCCGCCGCCGCGAGTTCATTATCTTTGTCGTGCTGTCCGTGATCGGTTTGGTGCTCAACGACGGTATCGTGCTGGCGCTCAACGCCGGTCTGGGGCTCGAAGCCAATATCGCCAAGATTTGCGCCACCGCGCTTGTCATGGTCTACAACTTTGTGACCCGAAAGATCTTCCTGGAGGGCGACGAGACCAAATAGCTCGACACCCCTGCAGCATTACGGCGCCCACGGACGACGCGCGCTCAGCGCAGTATCGTCCGTGGGTGCCGCTCGTTTACGGGCAAATTTTCAACGTTTGCGGATTAGCACTTGATAATTTGGCGAGTTCGTATAGTTCTTGGCAAAGACCTTACGTTTCCCTTGCAAAAGCTCTAAAGTATCCTCTGCTTGATTCATCAACGCATTGGATGTGATTACGTGCGCAAGGCACTGGCACAACCTCATACTAAGCAGTTCCTCAAGTTCGCTGTCGTGGGCCTTATCTCCTTTGGCATCGACTGGGGTATGCTCATTGCGCTCGTCGAGCTGTTCCACCTCGACTTTTTGATGAGCACCACGGTCTCGTTCATCACGTCCGTCGTGGTCAACTACTGGCTCAGCATGAAGTACGTGTTCGACCATCGCGAGGGCATGAGCCGCAAGCGCGAGTTCACGATCTTCACTATCCTGTCGGTGATCGGCCTGGGCCTCAACGACCTGTACATGTTTGTGGGCGTCACGTTTTTGAGCATCGGCTACCAGGCCATGAAGGCCATCGCCACGTTCCTCGTCACCTGGTACAACTACTTCAGCCGTCGCTTCTTTCTCGAGGGCGCACGGTCGTAGTCGATTCGCTATTTGCTTGAATGTATAACCGGTTGGAATTCCCATTCCAACCGGTTTTTTTGTTTGCCGAAAGACCCGGCGACCAAGTCCTCTACGCATGAAAAGCGGGCGGCCCGGATGTTTGTCCGAACCGCCCGCTTGGTGCGCTATGTCGAGGTCATTAGCCTGTAACGTAATACCAGACCACGTTATCGCCGTTGGAGAGAACGTAGTTGCTGCACGCCGTCATGGGCGTTGCGCCGTTGACGGAGTACATCCAGCCGCTCGTGCCGCCGTACTGTTTCTCGGCCAAACCACCAATCGCGGAGACATACGTGCCGTACGACGAGCCGTGTGCGTTGACAGAAAGGCCCAGCGCGCACAGGGCATCGTAGACGGTAGCACCTTCGTTAAAGGTAAAGGAGCCGCCAGAAGACACAGGATTGCCCACAGCGCTCGAAGTGACCGAGACCGACACCGTTACGTAGTTGGACTCCTGCGAACCGCCCTGTCCGCCCGAGGGAGCGCTGCCGCCATTAGAGCTGGAGGCTCCATCAGACGACTGACCGCCGCCCGAAGAAGCACCGCCAGACACATTGGAAGTATCACCGGCTCCCGTATTTTGGGCAGCGGATTTATCGCCAGACTTCTTGCCGTCCTGGTCCTCGGACTTCTTGTTAGTCGAGTTCTTGTCCGATTCCTTGTTTGAAGACTCGGAATCGTCCTTGGACTTGGACTCATCAGAATGCTTGGACTCATCTTTTGCGTCATTCGATGACTTGGAATCCTTGGAACTTGCCTCGCCCGAAGTCGTAGTCGAGCCAGACGCCTTGGTGTCCTTGGTGACGGCGCTCTCCCCCGCCACGGTCTGAATGATCCAGTCGATGGACCAGGCGCCGCTCTCGGAAGGATGGACGAAACCCAGCGAGACGACAATCAGAATGGTGCACGCGGCAGCCAGAACGCCGAGGAGCGCCTTGCGGCGAGGGGCGGACGCCGCCGAAGCGGCGCCCTTTTGCTTTGCATCGTCAAGCTGGATAAACGAGGAATCTGGTTGCTTGGGGTCAGCGTCCTTGGATTTATTGGACACAGCCCTCACCTACCGACGTTTGGTGAACACGAACACGCCGACGATGGCGAGACCGATGACGCCGGCGGCAACGCCAACAATGGCGAGCGGATTGGTGCCAGTCTCCTGCTCGGAAGCACTAGAGGACTTCTTAGCAGTGGTCGTGGAAGCAGCACCCGTATCGGACTTGGAATCGGACTTCTTGTCGGACTTGTTGTCCTTCTTGTCAGACTTCTTGTCAGACTTCTTCTCGTCCTTCTTATCGGACTTATCGGAGTCCTTCTTGTCGGACTTGTTGTCCTTGGTCTCGGTCTTGGTCGACACCGTCGTCTTGGTCGTCGGCTTATGACCCGGGGCGACAACGCCGCCAGCCTGCTGGCCCTTCGTGCCGGAGCCGGAACCCGTGCCCATGCCAGCACCGGAACCGTTGCCAGCGCCACCGTTGCCACCATTAGTGCCAGAACCACCATTGCCGCCAGGGTTAACAGCATTCTTGGTCCACTTGGCATACAGCGTCAGATCGGCCGTCACCGGCATACTGAAGTCATACGCCTGCGTGCAAGTCTCATCGGTGAACCAACCGCCGAAAGTGTAGCCATCGCGCGTCGGATCGGCCGGCTTGACCAGCTTGCCGTCGGCCGTAGCAACGAACTTAGTGTCGCAAGCAGACCCGCCGTTGGAATTAAAGGCAACCGTCCAAGACTCGACAGCCCCCAGCTTGAACAGAGTACCCGAATCATTGATGTAGTACAGGTTGCCAGATGCATCGGCAATGACCGGAGAGTCGCAGTGCTGGTAATGGCCAGCCGCATCATAAATCTGCGTCGCCTCTGCATCGCCGAGCGTATAGCGATACACGCCACCACCAGCAGAGTAGTTGACGTAATCCTTGCTATCCGCGCTGTTAACGGTGAAGTACACATAGGTCTTGCCGCCCTGAACACTCACCAGCGGAGTAGCAGCAATACCGTTAAATCCGGCCGGCAGTTCTTTACCGTCAGCAGCGGTGACCATCGTGGTCTTACCGGTCTTCAGATTATAGAGAGCCAGAGCAGAGCCAGTAGCCGTCTGCCCACCGACAATCAAGTTGTCGCCAGAGACCGCCGGGGCGCTCATGTTATTCGTAAGACCCAGGTCGACCGTCTTCTGCTCGCTTAGTACGCCCTTCGCCGAAAGCGAAATCACATGGAGCTTTCCATCGTGCGTCATCTGATAGAAGGTCGAACCATTGGACGGATCGGCGACACAGTCGGCGTTCGCGAGAGCGCCGAGCTTCATAGTCGAAACGACATCGCCCGTCGTCTTATCAATGCACTTAAGCGTGCCCGCGCTCGTAGGAACAATGGCGTACTTATCCGTCAGCGCAGCACCAGTCCAGTAATAGCCCTCGGCAGGGTCGATGTTCCGCCAAGAAACTTCGCCCGTGGCAATCTTAATGCGCGCAAAGGAGCCGTTGCCGTAGGTCGCGTTGTAGTTCTCGTCATACGAAATATCGACCGTACCAACATAGACATACTCGCCGTCCGAAACGACGGTGCAGGAGCTCTGCGTCAAGTCCGTCAAACCAGGCGTCAGCCACTTGCAGATCAGCTTGTCTGCAGTAATCGCCTGGACCGCACCGCCGTTGAGCGGAACGATGATAAGGCCGTTGGTATAGATCGGACGAGAGGTATAGCTCACCTTGGAGGCAAGCGGCGCAGAGGCAACCTTTTTGCCCGTGGACGAATCGATCTTAATGAGCTCGTTCTCGGTCGCGATGTACACAAAGCCGTTAGCGATGACAGGTTCGCTGCAGTTGGCATACTGCTGACCAGACTCGGCCTTCCAATCGAAGGCCCACTTAAGACCGGCGGCCTGCGCAGGTGTCTTGGCATCCGTTACGGTCGAACCGTTGCCACCGTTGCCGTAGCCGGCCCACTCGGCATCCCAATCAGGAGTCGTTGCACTCGGGTCCACGACAATCTTGTCGAGATCGGGCATGGGCGATTTATCGGTGGTGTAGGCAAACGTAGCCTTGTCGCCGCTCTTGAGCGTGACCTGGTTGGCGCAGAGAGATGAGGGCTCTCCGTTGATAAACAGACGCCAATATTTCTTGGTCGCACCATCCCAGCCATACGGCTTGTGATCGAACGGCGAAGTAATGGAATTCAGGAACCAGTACTCACCACTCTGGGAGCCGTTGTACGTAACGCCCTTCGCCTTCAGAACCGTCTCAATAAGGTCCTGGGCCGTAGAGCCTTCGGGCAGGGAAACATTGCTTGCCGAGCCCCAGCGAGTATTGTTGCCGTTGACATCGGGACCGATAACATCGACGGACCCAAGAACCTGACCGGGGAGGGCATCGGCGTCAGCACCATACATAAAGGTGACGGCGTCACCCTCTTGGAGTTCGTAGTTGCCGGCCCCGACTTGGGCGAACTTGCCATTTACATAGAACTGCCAATAACTTTTGGTCGCAGGATCATACTCATAGGTCTTACCGTCAAGCGGCGAGGTAATGCCGCTGAGGTACCAACCCCAAGACTCTTCTTTAGCATCGAGGGTAAGACCAGTCTGCTCAAGGAGATCCTTAGCAGTGGAGCCTGCCCTGAGGCTCATCTGACCCGTCGAAGCCCAAACCTGCTGCTTGCCGTCCTTGTCCTTGCCAAGCACCTGAACGGAAGCACGGACGGAATCAGAGGGCAACTGGTCGCCCCAGCCACCGTAGAACCACGTAACGGTATCGCCGGCATGAATGGTGACATTGTCCGCCGTGTAGTCGCTCGACTTGCCGTTGATGAACAGCTGCCAAGAGGTCGAATAATCGAGCGGCGTACCCAGCTCAACGCCGTTGTACTTAAGGCTCAGAATGAAGGAGCCTGCAGCAACGGCGTCGATGCCATTCGCCTCGAGCGCGACCTTCGTAAGGTCAAGTGCGCTCGAGCCGGACGTCACCACATACTGCGCGTTATCGACCCAAGTCTGAGTCTTGCCCTGGGCATCGCGACCAATGACGGTCACATTTGCGGCAACCTGGTCCTTAACGACAGGGGACGAGCTACCAGCCGTATAGGCAAACTCAATCTTCTGCCCCTGGGTGAGCTTGACGCTGTTCGCGCCAACCGAGGAAGACGCACCATCAACAAAGAGCTGCCAGAAGGCACCAGTTGTCGCGTCGTAGGCAAGCGTGCGGCTATCTGTCGGGGACGTGATGCTCTTGAGGTAGAACCCGTATGCCGTGTTTGCATCGTAGTCTGCCTTGAAGCCCGTCTTCTGCTGCAGCTTAATAAAGGCATCCGCAGCCGTCGCGCCCTCGTCGAGCTTGAGCTGCGTAGGTGCCGCCCAGGTCTGAGCCTTGCCGTCGGCATCGGTGCCGATAATCGAGAACGAGACCTCGACTTGCTTCTTGGCGACATCGCCAGTTTCCGTCGGGTTCTCTGCCTGGACGGCAGCCACGGCGGCAGATCCTGCTTGGCCAGCGGATGCCGTCGAAGACTGCTCGCTCGCGGTAGGGTTCTCCCCCGTCGCCGAGCCCTCGTCGCCAGTTGCCGCCTCTGTTGTGGCGGCACTAGCTGCAGGCGCGCCCTCGGAATCCGAAACCTCGGCCTTACCCTGGTCGGCAGCACCGCCCGCGGCCCCCGTGCCCTCACTCGGTGTCGCAGCCTGAGCCACAGCCTCGGCAATGCCCTCGGCGCCCTCGGCCCACAGCTGAGCCGGCGTGGTGCCAAAGGCCATCGCGAAGGCCAGGAATGCCACCAGGCCGCGCTTGGCTACGCCGCGCGCAATTGCGCCACGGCGATGCGAGACGCGCTGGCGCTCGTCCACAAACATATCCATTTGCCTCCCATTGTCTGTACTTGGAGCGTTGCCTTGAGGTTGCCCCACGTCATCGCGCATGTTGCGCTCGAGTTCCCCCATCGGGGTCCCCCTTCCCTCCAGAGCCCTATGCACACCGGCGGCATACGCCGCAGCCGCATGCAAGATGGGAGGCGATCCGACTTAACCTTAACGACTCGGGCACGTCGTCCGATCTGCGACGCGAACATCCCGAGCCAAGAGGAATTACGGTTACTGGTACAGCCGGGGACTTGCACCCCAATTCTCCCAAACGCGCAGGTAAACCGCGCATTCATGCGTCTCCGCACCACCATCTAGGCCATCGATTATTACCGTCAAAATGGTATCACGCAAAATGGCCTCGCACGCAGGCGAAGCCCAAGGTAAAAGCTATTGTTTGCGATAGGAAAATGCGGTGACGGTCGCGGCCTCTAGTGCTTGCCGCCGTGACTGTTGAGCCAGATATTGCGGCCCAGCATAAGCGCCAGCACCAGTGCGCTGACGTAGCCCATAAAGCCAATGACCGGGATACCAAACACAACCGGCTCGATGCGCGCGTAGTACACCACCGACGAGCCGATAAACAGGCCGGCAATCACAATTGCCATCGACATGCGGTCGATAATTCCACCCAGCTGTCGCAGCGCCTTATCGCTGCTCATGATCTGCGTGTTCACCTTAAGCTGGCCGCGCGTGAGCATGCGCGACGCCAAGCCCAGATACTCGGCCGCCTCGAGCGAGCCTTTTGCTGCGCGATAGCTGCTCGCGGCAAGATCGCGCCCCATTTCGCGGACGCGCACATAGGTGCTCTTCTCGTTTTTGATGTGCGTCTGGATGATCTGGATCATGTTGACGTTGGGCATGTACTCGGTCAGCAGGCCCTCGAGCGTCACCATGCCACGGGCGAACATCGTCACCACACTCGGCAGCTCAACGTCATTTTTGCGTGCCAGATTGAGCAGCGAGGTCAAAAACTCGCCGATATCCAGGTCCTTAAGATCAAGACCCGCAAAGTCGGCGACGATAAAGTCCAAATCGGACAAAAAGGCCGAATGATCGAGCTCAGCCGAGTCGCCACGCGTCACGGCGAAGCGCATGAGCGAATCCTTGAGCTTGGGCACGTCACCCTCGGCCACGGCGAAAATCATGTCCTTGACGATACCGCGATCGTGACTCGACATGCGTCCGACCATGCCCAAGTCGATAAAGTAAACGATGCCGTCCTTGAGAATAATGTTTCCCGCATGCGGGTCGGCATGGAAAAAGCCGTCATCGAGCACCTGCGTCGAGTAATCCTCGACGATTGCGGCACCGATCTTTTCCAAGTCATAGCCCTCGGCCACCAAGCGTTCAGGATCGGCGATCGAAATGCCGTCGACGTAGTCCATAACCACCACGTGCTCGGTGCACAGGTCCAGATAGGATTTAGGGCACGTCACGCCATGAACGCTCTTATGGAACTCGTAGAAGTCGTTGAGGTTTTTGGCCTCGGCCAAAAAGTTGGTCTCCTCACGAAACGAGGTCCACAACTCCTCGACTACGCCGTGCAGGTCAACGAATTGATCGGTGTTGACGAACTTGGAAACGATACGCACCACAGAGCGGATGATATCGATGTCCTGCGCCATGACCTGCTGCGCACCGGGGCGCTGCACCTTGACGGCCACGTCCTCGCCCGTCACCAGACGAGCGCGGTGCACCTGCGCGAGCGATGCGCTACCAAGCGGATTGGGGTCGATCGCATCGAACATCTCTCCCAGGCGCAGGCCGTATTCTTCTTCCAGACAACTGAGTACGACCTCGTACGGCACCGGCTCCACGTCGGAGCGCAGACGACGCAGCTCGTCGCAAAAACGTTGCGGCAGAATCTCGGACCGGTTGGCCAGAATCTGCCCCATCTTGACGAACATGGGGCCGAGTTCCTCGAGCAGGCGGCGCAAACGAACCGGCGTGAGGTTATCCCACACGCGGTACTTTTTGACCAGGCGAACAATCTGCCCGATGCGCTCGCGGCGACCCGCCGGCGTGAGCTGGTATTCCTCGTCCGGCGCCATCGCGTCGGGCTCCTCGGGCACCATATCGACAGCGCGCGGCTTCTTGCGAGCGCCCGAGACGGCGGCGTCGACCTCATCGACAACCGCCGCCTCGTCACCCAAGGGATCTAGATTGTTGTAATCGGTGGTGGAATCTGCCATCTGCGCTGCTACTCGGCCTCTTCGGTATCCTTCGCATCGTCGGGCTCAACGGACTCGACGGGCACCGAGGTCACGTTGTCCTCGACCGAATCAACGATGTCGCGCACATGGGCCAGGAAGGCCGTACGCTCGGGGGCAGTCATAACGCGGACGCGAGCCAGGATGAGCTCGTCGAGCACGCGCTGGGCCGCGGTCTCGCCCTGCATACCCAAACGCTCGGTCAGGTCGGAGATGGTGCCACCGGCCTGCTCGAACATGTCGGACACACTGCGGGCGATATCGGGGGCGCCTGCGTCCTTGCGCACCTGCTCACCCTTGGTATTAAGGTCGTCGAGAACCTTCTTGCTGCCCTCGACGGCAACGGCGGCGGCGCCGAAGCCCACGTTAATGGCGCCGTTAACAAGCTGATCGAGTTTCATAACCATGGTTGTCTCCAATCACAAACAACTGCATTGGCGTTCTTGTACCCAAGATTGAGTGAAAGCGACAAAGCGTTTTAGCGCTATTCGATCGACGGGAAATCCCTATCTCACGTTGTCGTTCATCGCGAAAGAGTTCTTCATGGCGCAGCTCGTGGTGTAGAGCACCTTGCCCAACAGGGCATCGGTCTCCACGCGCACGAGCTCGGCAAACTCCTCGTTGGCGCGTGCAAGCTCGGCAGGCACCTCGGCCTCGGGCAGAACGGCTACGGCAGCGTCGACGTCATGAATCTGCTTGTGGCCCATGCCGCCGACCTTCTCCTGATAATCCTCGACTGCGCGGCCGCACTCATGGAAGCGGACGTCGGCCAGCGCGCCGATCAGGCGGTTGGCCCAGTAGAAGTTTTCGGACGTCACGCGAGCCTGCGTGTCGGCATAATACTCGGGCATGGTCTCGACGTTGGCGTACAGCGGAACCAGCGCGTTAAACGAGTTGGAGCCAAAGGCCATCCACTGCACGGCGCGGTAGGCCGGCTGCGCATAGGGGCGCAGCTGCAGCACAGCGAGCTGGCTGTTACGGTTGATGCCGATGGGACGATAGGCGCCGCGTGTGGCGGGCGTACCCTTGCTGCCGTAGCAGTCGTACTCCGTGCCCTGGTAGTGGCTCGAAAGCACGTACTTGATGTCCTCGATGGTCACCTTGCGCTCAGGCACGCGGCTCCAGGGGATGTCATCGCTCTCGGGCGTGTAGTCGGCCTCGGGACCGTCCCACACATCGCTGGGGTTAAGGCAGCGCTGCATATACCAGGCGCGCGGCGTGTTGTAGACGTGGTCGCTGTCGCTGTGCGAGCCAAAGGCCTCGCGCGGGTTGAAGACCGCGGCCGGACCGTCGCCCTCGACGCCCAGCGTCAGGTCCAGATGCCACTCGGCCATCCAAGCGCGCAGGTCGGCGGAGCACATGTGATCGGCCTGGGCGCCCTCGGCGTCATCCAGGTCAAAGCTGTCGATACCCAGCTGGTTGGGCATGGTCACATAGGCGTCGTCAGGCACGCGCTTGGCGATCCAGTGGTGACCGCCGATGGTCTCGAGCCACCAGATCTCGTCCACGTCGCTAAAGGCGATGCCGTTGTTCTCGTAGGTGCCATAACGCTCGAGCAGGTCACCCAGAATGCGTACGCCGTCGCGGGCGGATTTGGCATATGGCAGCACCAGGGTCACCATGTCCTCCTCGCCCAGACCGCCGGGCTGCGCCGGAACATAGCCGTCCTCGTCCTCGTTGCCCTTGGCGGGCACGTAGTCGACGAGCGGGTCGGCGCCGCGAACGCGCTCGTTGGTGGTGAGCGTCTCGGTTGCGGACATGCCCACATTGAGCTCGTTGAAACCGGCCTCGGCCCAGATGCCGTGGCCCGGGACAACATCGGGGACGCTCGTGTAGCGCATGGGGTTATCGGGCAGTTCAACGGTCAGGTGACTCAGGACGCTCGTATAGACGCGCGGCTGCTCGTCGGGATGCACCACACGCATACGCTTGGGCTCAAACACCCCGTTGGACGAATCCTCGTTGCGGGCGACCAACGTCGACCCGTCGTAGCTCGCGTTCTTACCAACCAAAATCGTTGTGCACGGCATGCGCATCCTCCTTGAGCGAAGAAATCAAACGATAACAGTGTATCGCTTCGGAGCAGAAAGGGCGAAACCGCGGCCTCGGCAGCCCTTGTGGTCAAAAACCTATTTCGATGCGCGCTCGGCCGCCTCGATCACGTGTTTGGCGAGGATCGCCGTCGTCACAGCGCCCACGCCGCCCGGCACGGGCGTGATGGCGTTAACGACCGGCTCCGCAGTATCAGAATCGACGTCACCCACCAGCTTGCCAGCGGCCTCGTCCCAATTAATGCCAACATCGATGATCGTCTGGCCCTCGCGAACCGCATCCACGCCAATCGTACGCGCGAGTCCAACGGCGGCAACCACAATGTCGGCAGCACGGCACTCGGCAGCAAGGTCGCGCGTATGCGTATGGCACGTTGTCACGGTCGAATTGCGCGCCGTAAGCATGGCGGCAACAGGACGCCCGATCACCAGCGAGCGCCCGACCACCGCGACCTTGGCCCCATCCAGCTCAACGCCGTAATGATCCAGCAAAGCAAGCACGGCTTCGGCTGTGCAGGGGGCAAAACCCTCGCCGCGCCCCGAAAGCGTGGTGAGCAGCGAAGCCGGCGTCATGGAGTCAACGTCCTTGGCAGGATCGAGTGCCGCGGCAACCGCGTCCTCGTCAAGGCCGGCGGGCAGCGGGCGGAACACCAGGCAGCCATGAACAGCGGGGTCGGAATTGATGTCCTCGATGGCCGCCAACAGCTCGTCCTGCGATACATCGGCGGGAAGCAAAACGCGGCGAGCTTCAATGCCAACCTTCTCGCAGCGCCTGAGCGCACCGCGCTCGTAGGATAGGTCGTCCTCGCGTTCACCCACACGCACGATAGCCAACGTCGGAACAACGCCGCGCTCGCGCAAAGCCACGCAGCGAGCAGCAAGTTCCTCAGTCAACGCGCGGGCGACGGGAGCGCCCTTCAGCAGTTCAGCCATGGCTATCCCCTCTTCCTTGCAGCGTCGGCGGCGCGGCGCGCCAGCGCATCGGCGCGCGGCAACCACGTGTCCAGCAGCTCATCGCACGCGGTCTCGAGCTCCTCGGCGCGCGCCCGGTCCTTCATAGACGTGGTGTTGGCAAAGAGCGTCAAGCTCGCGCCCTGCATAGCGGAACGGCAGAACACGGCGCCGCACGCCACATCGGACAGCAGCTGACGCGAACCCTTGTCGGCCATGTCCTCGAGCAGCGCCAGCGCACGCCCGCAGGCATCCATAATGCGATACGGCGGCATAGCGGCCACATGCAGCGCATCCTGAATCGCGGTCGCTCGAGCCGGATCGTCACGCGGAATACCGTACGCCGCGGACACCTGCCCATAGGCACGAACGTCCTCGGCAACCAACTCGACAAGCTCCTGGGCCAGCTCATCAGCATGGACAAACGCACGCGTCAGGTCATCCGCACGATCAGCAAGCGCGGGATTGGTCGCACCGTAGCGGGCAACCATTCCGCACAGCGAGGCGCCCAGCGCGCCCACAAAGGCGCTCGCGCTACCGCCGCCGGGAACCGGCTCGCGCGCGGCAAGCGCCTCGGCAAACCCGCGGCAGGTCTTGTCCATCATCTCTTGGCTCATACGCACGCACCTTCAAGTCATATACATCGGTCGGGTGGCAACCGCCAGCCAACCGCATCGATCACATAATGGTGCTAAGTCTAGCCCATAAGTACTCGAGCGTCAGCGCACCTGGCCATCGCGGATTTCTATGACACACGATAGGCGGCAGCGACGCAAACATGGGACACATGGCCCACGTTTCGGGGCTCTCGGACGGCGGCAACTGGGGCATACATATAAGTAAGGAGCCCCATGTTGGGGCAACGCCCGCCACGGCGCCGGACAAAGAACGGAGGAATCACCGCACAGCAAACAAAGCCATCATGTGCGCGCGCAAGCGCCGACCGGCGATCCGCGACACACGATGCCTCTAACAGACAAGGAGGACGCCACCATGAAGAAAAAGACCCTATCAATCCTTTCCCTTTGCATCGCCCTCTTTGCCGCGCTTGCCCTTGTCGGCTGCGGCGGGAGCGCATCGGGCGGGGGCGGCAGCGCCGCCAAGAGCGAGAACAAGGAAAAAGCTCCCGTCGCCAAGAGGACTGACTTCATTTGGTTTAAGGTCGAGATGCCCGAGGGCGTTGATGTAAGCGACTCCGCTGGCAAGAATGCCGACAGGGTCCAGCTCACCTTCCCCGAGAACGAGAACGCCTCGGGCGATCGCTTTATCCCCGTTTGGAAAAAAGCGCTGACGGCAGAGGAATCCCACGCCGACCAGGCAGAAAAGAAAGGTGATACGTTCCAGTGGAAGGATGGCGGGTCCGTCGAGTATAACGGCAGGACATGGCTCATCGGAACGTACGAGGACAACAGCGGCGTCTCAACACTCCTATTTACCGACGTTGAACCGGGAAGCGTCTACGTCCTCATCTCGAACTTCGATCTGCATAAGAAAGAAGCCGAGGCGCTCCTCAACTCCATCGAGTTCCCCGATGACATGGCGAAGGCAGTTGCCGAGGCACGCGAAGTCGAGATTTCGAGCATCGAGATCAAGCATTAGGGGCTCGCACGCCGCATCGCATGCGCAGTCATTACATGATCGGACGCCCAGCCAGGGGAGGATCGGATCGGCCGGCCCTCCCCTCTTTTGCGCCCACGCATATTGCCACTTAACGGCGCAATTCCGGCCCTCAGAATGGGACACATGGCCCACCCTAGCGAGCCGTCCACGCGTACAGTAAAGACAGGTAATCCATGGGCGGTTACAGATCGAGGAGGACACGACCATGAAAAAGAAGGCCTTTGCGATTCTCACCCTCTGCATGAGTCTTTTTGCCGCAGTTGCCCTGGTGGGTTGCGGTGGCAGCGGCGGCGCTACCGGCAGTGGTGGTGGCGGCGGAGCAGAAAAACCAGCCGTGGATATGAGGACCGACTTCATTTGGTTTAAGGTCGAGGTCCCCGAGGGCGTCGAGATCACCGACGTCGCAGGCGACACTGCCGACAGGGCCCAGTTTAAGTTCACCGAGAGCGAGCACGCCAGCGACCGCTTCATCCCCGTCTTCGATCCTGACAAGAACGCCGATGAGCTGTTCGACTACGAGGCAAAGTGGAAGGCCAGCTCTGGATGGACCGAGAGCGATCCCGTTAAGTACAACGGCAAGACCTGGCGCAGCGCCTACTTTACGCACTCGGGCGGCGTGACGACCGAGTACTTCACCGACGTTGACGGCGGCAGCGTGTACGTGCGTATCGACAACGTCGAGGAACACAAGGACGCCGTCGAGACCATGATGAAGTCTCTGGAATTTGCCGATGATATCGCCAAGGCCAAGACCGAGGCCATGGACGTTAAGCTCGAGGATATCGAGATTAAGCGCTAAGCGACTGTCGAGCGCAGCGGGAAACACGGGCGCAGTGCCAACAAGCGGCGGTGCCCCAGCGCTTCGTATCCAGGGAGGGCCGGTAAACCGACCCTCCCTCTCTTATGCCGGCAGCCGACGAACGCGAGGATGCCGGACGCCGGAACCACCCCAAATGTGGCAACGGTACGAAAACGGCAAGCACCCAAACACATCCGTCTGCCGATTTATAGCGCCGCGCAGACAATTAAGCCAACACGTTTAGACATCTGGACGGTATAGTTACCAAAATAAGTGCATAACCGCACCCTGCGAATGGAGGAGTTATGACCGAGCACCATGCCATCAGTCGCCGAGCATTTACGCTGGGCCTAGGACTTGCGGCGTTGTCGCCACTTGCAAGCCTGCCCGAAACCGCGACGCTGGGTATTCCCCTGCGAGCGGCATTTGCAGAAGACACGCCCACAGCGTCGGCCAACCTCAACAATTTCGTCATTCGCCTTCGCCCCGCGGGCTATTTTCGCACCGCGAGCGTCAACGAAGACGGTAACGTCATCGGCAACGTCTGCCACCTGTTTAATGACGGCACGTCCAGCAAGCTCATCCTTGAGCACGTAGGGACCGATGCGGACGGCACAAACTGGTATGCCATCCGCACCTTACTCAATTTCGAAGAGCATAAAAAGACGGGCTATAGCATTTGGTCGGTCGATGGCGACTCGGACAAAGATGGAAAGGTTATCCACGTATGGAGTGGCGAGTATGACCATAAGGACAGCCGCGCCTATACGTTCGACCGCCAGTCCGACGGAACTTATATTATTCGAGACCGCATATACACGAAAAACGGCATTAACTACCTGGCCATAGAATCGAAAGGCAAAGACCAAGACAACAACAAGATTTGCCAAAAGAAATATTCCATTCCGTGGGAGCTCGAGCTTGTCGGCTACAGCATGGACAAGACCAATGCCACAGTTAGCAGCATCGACTGGACCACGTATAGCAGCTACGTCGACGGACCATGTTGGATGAGCCACGTCGAAGGCAACAAGTACCTCGACGAGCTGAGCATCCCGGGCACGCACGATTCGGGAACTTGCAGCGTGGACAACGACACCGAACCCCAATCCTCGCAAGCAAAGTGCCAGCAGGACTACATCCCCACGCAGTTGCTCGAAGGCATTCGCTATTTTGATATCCGACTCGGAAAAGGCAACGACCCCGGCATCGACCATGGAAGTTGCTACCTGCTCAAAAAAGACGGGCACTTCATGCATCTCTCCGATGTCGTTGGCTACTTCAAAAAGTTTTTGAACGAAAAACCGTCAGAAGCGCTCATCATGCTTGTATCCCGAGGCAACAACGAGGCTACTGACGAGAGCCTTACGACGGCTTTCGCCAAGGTTTTGGACGACAACCCCAAACTGTTCTATACGTCGAGCCGCGTTCCCACACTGAACGAGGTGCGCGGAAAGATCGTCCTGCTGCGCCGATTTGGACTCGCCGGCGACAGCGTAAGCGGCCACACGTGGGGACTCGACCTAACCGAATGGGACAACAAAATCGCAGCACACCCCAGCAGCTCCTCTATGTGTCTCGTCCAAAACGCGCAAGGCTTTGAAGCCGCAGGGGAAACAGGCGACAAAAAAGCCTATTGCACCAAGGTATATGCCCAGGACCATTACGAATGCACCGGAACCGACAAGATCAGCTGGGTCGATATGGCCCTGCAGGAGACGGCTAAGCTCACCCGCAACGAGGTAGATGTCGAGGACGATAACGGGGCCAAGGAGCAAGTCCTGGAGCGCTGCTGGTCTATCAACTACACCAGCTGCACGAATCACAAGCAAGGAAGCAACCCATTTACCGCAGCACGAGTAGTCAACGAGCATCTGTACAAGAGCCCGTACATCAATCCCAGCGGCACCGAGGATACAAAGACAGATTACCTCAAGCACATTGGCATCATCGCATCCGACTTTGTTGATGCGGCGCTGGCCCGGAGCATCTACCAGCGCAATTACAATTACGATACGAAGCACACGCAGTCGGCTTCGTGCTGCCTCCCGACCCGCATGCGCATGACGTACGGCGACTCGCTGAGCGATGCCTCGCTCCAGGATGGCAAGACCGTTGGCGAGGGTCATTTCCGCCTTGTCGACAGCAGCAACGTACTCAACGTGGCGGCTTCGGGCCATGCGTTTACCATCGAATATGTGGATGTCGACGCCTTGGGCAACGAGACCGTTACGGAGCTGCGGGGTCATGTGCCCATCGATATCGATCCGCGCGCGTTGACGCCCCATTTTGAGGGGCTCGAAGGCCTTAAGGCCGGCGAAGACGTGCGCGCCAAGATTGCGGCATCACTCGAGGGCAAGCTCGAAACCGATGCCTGCACGGCCCAGCTCGAGTTTGTGCACGACGCGGACGGCGCTCCGGGCACGGCAATGGTCGAGGGCGAAACATTTGCCGCAGGAACGTACTGGGTGCGCGCGAACGGTCTTTTGGGCGACGCGGCGCAAAACTACAAGCTTGCTAATGACGGAGCCGCGAGCTTTACCGTGACGGCTTCGGGCAACGCAGGCGCTACGGACACCGGCGACGGCAACGGCACCAACGCAGGCGGCGCCGACAAAAACGACAAGGACAACAAGCGCAAGGGCTCAGGCGAAAAGCTTGCCGGCACAGGCGACGGCTCTGGCATCGCCGCCGGGCTCGCTGCCGCCGCCGTGGCGACGACAGTCGCCGGCGCAGCAATGCTTGCCAGTGACCGCGACAATACCGAGGACGTTAACGAATAGGCAAGCCAGTTTTTTGGGCGCATCAACTCAATCGGGGCGCAGAATACCGTTCTGCGCCCCGATTTTTACCTTGGACCGAACGCCGTTATCGGCTACATCACCATGTTCAGCGCGTTCACAAATTCCTGGGCCTTCGCACGGCTACTCAGGCTAAAGACGCAAGCGGTCAACAGTCGATTGCGCAGAAAAACATCACGGCCTTTGATTCTATTGACGCCCGTGATGTCCTTAAGATAGACAATCTCGGTGTGTTTGCCGCCGAAAGTGCCCTTCCTGAGCACCTCGATACGGTTGGGGTAGATCTTGACGTCTTTAAACCTACCCGAGCCCTTGTCCTGAAACAGCAAGGTGTTGTTGTCCATGCATGTCACTCCCATGGGGTTCGTGAAAACTGTCTCTATTGCCAAATTTTAGTCACTTCGGGAATCCTGCACGAAGGCGCTAGGC
>UROC01000036.1 GCA_900549345.1 uncultured Collinsella sp. | reverse complement strand
TTAAAAACGCGACACGTGGACGCGGCGCGCGCTTTACTCACGTAAAGCCCGTTGTACCCGATATGCAAAAACGTTTTTGCGGCAAGGGCGAAGCGCCCGCCCAACGGTCAAAAATCGCACGCAAGCGGCCTAGTCATTGGGGACGTTCTTAAACGACTAGTCGTTGGGGACACTCTTGAGCAGGCAACATTCAAGGAGTGTCCCCAGATGCCGGCACTTAGGGACGTTCCTAAAGTGCCGACACATAAGGAACGTCCCCAAGTGCCGACTACTGAATGGCACCGCTGAATATATTGAACAACCTGGTCAAAAACACGAATGGACACCACCGCGACTATACTAGAGCACAGCAATAGAAAGGAATCGTCTTGAGCATCACGCCCCTCGATAGCGTCCGCCGCACCATCGCCCGCCGCAACGGCGTCACCGACCCCACCGCATCGGGCGGGGCGCACGGGCAGGGCGGACGCATCGAGAACGGCCTGTTCCCCGCATCGCACACCGCCGAGGAGCTCGCACGAATCCAAGAGCTAAGCCAGCGTAACGCCGGCGGTCCCGACAGCAGCCAGGCCACACGCCGTCGCCGTGAGCGCGATCGCCAACCCGGCCCCATCCGCCGCATGGTCAATGCCTGGTGGAACCGCCTGCTCGGAGCCGTCTACGGCGGCGGCTTCTCCACGCAAGAAGCCGAGTACGAAGATCACGCCACCCGTCGCGACTACCTTTGGAATACCCTGGGCACCGCCGTATGGGGCATGGCGTTTCCGCTGCTCACCATTGTGTCGACGCAGCTCGTGGGGGCCGAGGAAGCTGGCAAGTTCTCCATCGCCTTTGTCACCGGCACGCTCATCATGATCGCGTGCAACTATGGCGTGCGCAACTTTCAGGTCTCGGACATCGACGAAACGACGTCCTTTGCCTCTTACCAGCTCAACCGCTGGCTTTGCGGAGCGCTCACCCTAGGCTGCGGCCTCATGTACAGCAGCGCCCGCGGCTACGATGCGCAGATGGCGACGATCGGCCTGGGCGTCTACCTCTATAAGGTAATCGATGGCATCGCCGACGTGTACGAGGGCCGCCTGCAGCAGGCCGACAAGCTCTATTTGGCCGGCATGAGCCAAACGCTGCGTTCCGCCGGCGTCATCGCAGTCTTTAGCGTGGCGCTGTTCCTCACGCGTAGCATGCCCATCGCGGCTATGGCCATGGGTGTTACCGCGATTGCCTCGCTCGTGCTGGTCACCGCCCCGCTCGCCCTGCTCGAAACCGAAAAATCGCGCCGCGTGAGCCTGCGCGAGGCTGGCCACCTGTTTATCCAGTGCGCCCCGCTCTTTGGTGCGCTGTTCCTGTTCAACCTAATCGAGAGCATGCCCAAGTTCGTGATGGAAGGCACGCTGGCCTACAAATATCAGCTGTACTTTAATGCACTGTTCTTTCCGGCGCAGGCTATTTTGCTGAGCATCGGATTTATCTATAAACCGCAGCTTTTGCGTCTGTCGAGCATTTGGGCGAATCCGCGCAAGCGTCGCCGCTTTGACCTGATTATTGTTGCCGTTATGGCACTGATCGTGGTCATTACCGGAGCGTGCGCCGCATTTATGGCAGGCCCCGGCATTCCCCTCATGAGCTTTATGTACGGCCTCAACTTTGAGCGCTACCGCACATTGGCACTGCTAATGGTTGTCGCCGGCGGAGTCACCGCGGCAATCGACTTTATCTACGCCATCATCACGGTGTTGCGCCACGCCGGCGATGTCACCAAGATCTACCTGATCTGCTTCGCCGTAAGCGTGGTGCTGCCGGTGATCCTGATTAAGCTGCTGGGTCTGATGGGCGCCGTGGTGAGCTACCTGGCGGTCATGGCCCTACTGCTGGTGTTGCTGATAATCGAGTACGCCCACATCCGCCAACGCATCGAACGCGACCGCAACCCATACGGCGCCTAATTCGAATCAATTTGAAGAAAAGAAACGTCGATGTTTTGGCACCGACAGCGAGCAGTCTCGAAGTGCCCCAGGTTGGCGCGAAAGAGGAGCGATGCGTACTTCTGTACGCGAGCGACGGTTTGAGCGACAAGATGGGGTGCTTCGGGGCTGCGCAGCGTCAACGTGACCGCCGTTCGGTAGAACGGCGGAACAAGGTTATTCGCCCGGGTTGATGTTCGCATAGAACTCCACACCATCATCCAGGCGCAGGATGCCTACGCGGCCGAACTCGGAGCCGGTGGCGGCGGCGCAGTCGATGTCGATGCGGTCGGGCACGCCGGCGGTGTCCTCGCCGCCCAGGCGCACGATCTGCCCGCGGCCCGACTCCTCATCGAGCCCCGCCAGGCCGCCTACCTCGCAATAACGCCCGAGCGACACCGTGGGCGTGTGGCCGCTCACCACGACCGGACCCTTGCCCTCGGCAGAAAGCAGCCCCGTCGGCGCATCCCAATAGCCGTGACGAATCCACAGCAGGTCATCGGACGACTGCACCGCAAGCATCTGCTTCAGCAGTTCGCGATCGGCATCCACCGCCCCCGCACCATCGGCACAATCAACCCCATGTTCAAGCAAAAACGCCCGGGCCGCCTCGGTCTGGATGCCGGCATGCACCAGCAGGTACGGACGCTCGTCAGTCTCGGCCACCGCGTAGAGCGGCAGCGTCGCCATCCAACGCACAAGCTCCTCGTACGCCTCGAATTCCATATCGTTGAGCTGCTGACGGGTGGTCCAACCGCCGTTGATATCCCAGGTCTCGGCATCGAGCGGATCCTGGCCAATGATGGCGTCGAGCATGATCTGCTCGTGATTGCCCTTGAGCACGCGAGCGTTGGGTAGCGAGCGCACGAGCTTAATAACGCCGACCGGATCGGGCCCGCGATCGATCATGTCGCCCAGCACATACAGCGTATCGTCGGACGCCAGCGAAATCTTGGACAGGGCCTCGTCAAGCGCACGCACGTGCCCGTGAGCATCGGATGTCACATAGATCGCCATGAAACGCCTCTCTTTACATTGCGGCCGAAGCCCGGAGCCGCAACTAAAACTTCAAGTTGAACTTAAACGTTACCCATTGTACTCCGTTGCAATAAAGCTGGAAAGGGTTGCATACCGTCAACGGTCGCCAGCGCGTGCCTGCCAACCCGCACCGCTCGCGCCACGCCGCCTGGCCCAGCGCCCCAACCAGCACCACCCGTGCCTCCGCCTCGTGTCGAAAATGCGCACGTCCGCAATCCGCCCCCATGAACCCACCACCTTTGGGTACAAATAACCGCAGACAACTGACCGTGCCACGCCAACCACCCAGGAGCGGACACTATCCATGAACCAGATACTTCTCTTTATCGGCCTCGTCATTATTCTGTGCCTGACCATTAAATCCGTCGGCAAAAAGCTCCCCTTTCCCACCCTGCTCATCTTTATCGCGCTGGGCATGCTGCTGGGCGTCAACGGTCCGGCGCACATCGACTTTAGCGACTATGCGCTCACCGAAACCGTCTGCAGCACGGCGCTGCTGTTCATCATGTTCTACGGCGGCTTTAACACAAACATCGACCGCGCCAGACCTGTCGCCGTGCCAGCGGTGCTGCTGAGCACACTCGGTGTCGTCATCACCGCTGGCATCACCGGCGTGTTCGCGCACTTTGTACTGGACTTCGACTGGATCGGCGGCCTGCTGCTGGGATCGGTCGTGGCATCCACCGACGCGGCCAGCGTCTTTAGCGTGCTGCGCGAGCACAGTCTTTCGCTAAAGGGCGGCACCGACTCGCTGCTCGAAGTCGAATCGGGCTCCAACGATCCCGTCGCCTACATGCTCACCGCCGTGCTCGCGACCCTCGCGGCGGGCGGCGACGTTAACATCCCCGTGCTGCTGGCCAAGCAAATCATCCTAGGCGTGGGCCTGGGCATTGTCATCGGCTGGGCATCGGGCCGCTTGATCGAGCGCGCACATGCAACAGCCGAGGGTGCGCAGACCATCTTCTTGTTCGCTGTGGCGATCGTCGCCTACGCACTGCCGAGTTATCTGGGTGGCAACGGCTTTTTGGCCGTGTACCTTGCCGGAATTGTGCTGGGCGCGAGCGACATCACCGGCAAGGTCGAGCTGGCGCACTTCTTCGACACCCTCACCGAGATGGCCGAGATGACCATCTTCTTTTTGCTCGGCCTGCTCGTGACGCCCGCCCGCCTGCCGCAAATGCTGCCGCCGGGCCTGGCACTCATGGCGTTTATGCTCTTCGTGAGCCGCCCCATCGCCGTGGGCATGCTGCTGGCGCCCTTTAAGACCAATCCTCGCCAGGTAGCACTCGTAAGCTGGGCGGGCCTGCGCGGCGCGGCTTCGGTCGTCTTTAGCCTCTTTGCCGTTGTGGCCGGTGTTCCCGGTGGCCACGACCTGTTTGACCTAGTCTTTGTGATTGCCGTGTCGAGCATTGTGGTGCAGGGCTCGCTGCTGCCGGCGGTGGCAAAGAAGCTCGACATGATCGACGCGGAAGGCGACGTGCGCCGCACCTTTAACGATTACCGCGACGAGGACGGCATGTCGTTCGTTAAGCTCAAGGTGGGCGCGGGCCATCCGTTTGTCGGACGCTCGCTCGCCGATATTGGCAGCGCGACGGACATGCTCGTCGTCCTGGTGCTGCGCGACGGGGCGCACCCGGTACTACCCAATGGCGATACCGTGATTGAGGAAGGCGACCTTCTGGTTATGGCCGCACCGACGTTTGAAGAGCGTGCCGAGGTTACGCTGCGTGAGATCACCGTAACGCCCCACGGTCGCCTGGCCGGCCAGCGCCTGCGCGACGTGCCGCAGGGCAAGCACCCCTTTATCGTCGTGATGCTCAAGCGCGACGGCCAAACGATCATCCCCGACGGCGACACCCTCATATACGCCGGCGACGAAGCCGTCATCGCCACGCTGGCGTCGTAGCGGCCAGGGGTAGCTAATTTGCGACGAAGAGATCAAGCGCCTGGAAAGCCTGATGCGGTCGCTCGCAGACCTAGACCTGCCGGAGGAGTAAGGCCCCTCCCCCATGTAACCATCCTGTAAATCATAGCGGCACGCTCGGGTTTTACGGTGATGCGGTCGCGCCTGGCGCTCCACTGTGCTAAAGTATCCCGAACGTTCAAACGACTACGAGGGAGACTAGAAGATGGCACGTGTGCACAACTTCTCAGCTGGCCCGGCCGCACTGCCTACAAGCGTGCTCGCCGAGATCGCCGACGAGATGATGGACTACCGCGGTTGCGGCATGTCCGTGCTCGAGATGAGTCATCGATCTAGCATGTACCAGCAGATCATCGACGACGCCGAGGCAACCCTGCGCCGCCTGCTGAGCATCCCGGACAACTACCACGTCCTGTTTTTGCAGGGCGGCGCCACGTTGCAGTTTGCGGGCATCCCGATGAACCTCATGCGCCGCGGCCGCGCCGGCTACGTCGTGACCGGCAACTTTGCCAACAAGGCGTACAAAGAGGCCGCCAAGTACGGCGAGGCCGTGCTGCTCGCAAGCTCCGAGGACACCAACTTCGACCGCATCCCCGACATGGCCGACATGAACGCGCGCATTGCCGCCGAGGCCGCGGGAGACGGGCTCGACTACGTCTACATCTGCCAGAACAACACCATCTTTGGCACCATGTACCACGAGCTGCCCAACTGCGGCGACGTGCCGCAGGTCGCCGATGTCTCGAGCTGCTTTTTGTCGCAGCCGCTCGACGTTGAGCGCTACGGACTCATCTACGCCGGCGCGCAGAAAAACGCCGGCGCCGCGGGCGTCACCGTGGTTATCGTGCGCGACGACCTGATCGCCGACGGTCCGGCCTTTGCGCAGACTCCGCAGTACATGGACCTTAAGACCCAGGCCGCCAAGGGCTCCATGCTCAACACGCCCAACACCTTTGGCATCTACGTGTGCGGTAAGGTGTTCCGTTGGGTTGAGCAGACCGGCGGACTTGTCGCTATGGCCGAGCGCAACTGGGCCAAGGCCAACCTGCTCTACGACCTGCTCGAGAACAGCAAACTATTCCACGGCACCGCGCAGACAGACAGTCGCTCCATCGCCAACGTCACGTTCCGTACCGGCGATGCCGAGCTCGACTCCGCCTTTGTTGCGGGCGCGGCAGAGCACCAGATCCAAAACGTCAAGGGCCATCGCCTCGTCGGCGGCATGCGCGCCAGCGTGTACAACGCCGTCACCATGGAGGACGTGCAGGCGCTGGCCACATACATGAAGGACTTCGAAGCACAGCATAGTTTGAGCCCGCGATCTAACTAGCCCGCAACCCGCGGGCCGATCAGCCACTTCAAACCACCTGTTTTAGACAAACCTGCTAAGGAGTTTTTCCATGCGTAAGATTAAGACCATCGACAACATCACTAAAGACGGCAAGGTCGAATTTGGCGAGGGCTACGAGTTTGTGGGCACCGCCGAGGAGGCCGACGCCATCCTGATGCGCTCCACCGACCTGCATGGCTACGAGCTGCCCGAAGGCATCCGTGCCATCGCCCGCTGCGGCGCCGGCGTCAACAACATCCCCATCGAGGAGTACGCCAAGAAGGGCGTCGTCGTCTTTAACTCCCCCGGCGCCAACAGCAACGCCGTCAAGGAGCTTGTCCTGGGCATGCTGGTGCTTTCGAGCCGCGGCGTAGTGCAATCGATGAACTGGGTGCGCGACAACGCCGACGACCCCGAAATCCAGGTCGATGCCGAGAAAGCCAAGAAGGCCTTTGTGGGCCGCGAGCTCAAGGGCAAGCGCATCGGCATCATCGGTCTGGGCAACGTGGGCTCCAAGGTCGCCAACGCCTGCGTCGATCTGGGCATGGATGTCTACGGCTACGATCCGTTCATTTCCGTCGAACACGCGTGGGTGCTGAGCCGCGAAGTGCAGCGTGTGGGCACGCTCGAGGACCTCTGCCGCGGCTGCGACTACCTCACCGTGCACGTGCCCAGCAAGGCCGACACCATCGGCATGATCAGCACCGAGCAGATTAACCTGCTGGCCCCGGGCGCCGTGCTCATCAACTACGCGCGCGAAACCATCATTGACGAGGACGCCGTCGACGCTGCCCTGCGCGAGGGCAAGCTGAGCTGGTTTAGCTGCGACTTTGCCACGCCCAAGACCGTCAAGATGCCCAACACGTTTATCACCACGCACTCGGGCGCCGGCACTGGCGAGGCCGAGGCCAACTGTGCTGATATGGCCATCAGCGAGCTCAAGGATTACCTGGAAAACGGCAACATCGCGCACAGCGTCAACTACCCCGCCTGCAGCATGGGCAAGGCGCGCGCCGCAAGCCGCATCGCCTGCCTGCACGCCAACGTGCCCAACATGATCGGCCAGATCACGGCGATCCTGGCCAAGGACAACGCCAACGTGCAGCGTATGACCAACGAGTCTGCCGGCGAGAACGCCTACACCATGTTCGACACCGACGAGCACCTGGACAGCAGCACCATCGAGGCGCTCAAGCAGATTCCGTCGATGTATCGCGTGCGCGTGATCAAATAGCGCCGGCGCCAAGCCTGCGAGGCAGTCCATGAAGCCCATTCGGCCCCCGTTTTAACGAAACGGGGGCCGATTTCGTTGCTCCGGCTAGTTTTGAAAATGCTATCCAAAATAAGTTTTTTCGGATAATCGACAGTCCCACCCAAATCACTGAGCACACCTGCTTTGATAAATAGCTTTATCAGGGGCTTTAGTAGGTAAAAATCGATCTCTATATATCACATTCAAGTTGACTGTCGATTTTCCGAAACAACTTGTTTTGGATAGTATTTTTAAAGCCCTTCCAAGGCGAAACTGAAGCCTTTTTCGCGCCCAAAACTCTAGTTCACGCGACCGTTTTCCACCCGCGCGACTACATTTCCGCCCAATTGATAAAAATCTCCTCACGAAGCCGCCGTTCGAGCTCCTGCTGCCGCGGTGTCTTGTCTTTCAGCGGCACATCGAGATAGGACATGATGAGCTCCATCACCACGCGGAAGGCATCGGAGTCGGCCAGCTGACCATAGGTCATCAAAACGACGGGATATCCCATCGCTTGCAGCGCCGTCGTTCGGTCGGAGTCCGAAATCTTGGATTCTATGGATCCATGAATGGCTTTACCTTGGCATTCAACCAGACACTCTCGACTACCGTCCTTATTTGCCAGCAAAATATCGGCATAGCGCCTATCAAGCCCCGAAATCAGGCGGGCACTGCGCGTCATACGAATCTCAACGTTATTGGTAAGGCGCAGCCCTTCGCCGCCGCGCAACCTCGTAAGGCCAAACAGCATCGATGCCTGGACCTCGAGCGGCGATGCCACCACCCCCGTAATGCATTTCGCGGCTCGTATGAACGATTTAGCGCCGCGGAGCCCCCGGATCTTATCGACGTACTCTGCAAGCTCAGAGAGCTCGATCAAGGGCGGTCGTTTCCACAAGTCCGTTGGACTCCCCGAGACATCCTTTACGTTTTCCCAGCCCAACCGTGCGTCACCCCACCGGCCCCCATATGCCTGCATAAGTGCCGACTTTACCTGAGGCGCAATCTTGCACACGGCAAAGGTGCCGCACATCTCATACATGCACATAATCAGACGCTCGTTTGAGACCGAGGAAGCCAGGGACAGCAGGGTAAAGAGTGGGGACGCGACATCGAGGCCAAACTCTGTCTGCCGCACGGAATCAAACGGCCTCTCCCCGTTCCAAACATGCCTGACAATGCGATCGCCCTTACGCCCGCAGCCGCCCTGCGCCAACACGTGTAACGGGGTGCCCAGGAAATGCTTGACGAGCGGGTGCTCACAAAGATGCTCCCTGCGCGGATCGTCTACAGAATCGGGCAGGTCCGGCATTATCGCCAAGACCTGTGGAGGTATCCGGTGATACCGAAAGGCAGATATGTCGCACAGCATGTCATCCATAAAGGCTACGTACCCACCGCGCCGTTTGTGAACCCGCTCGGACGGCAAACGCGCTGGCTCGGCCTGCGAACGGTAAATACTGCTGCGCGCACGTCACGAATCTCTCGGGAGGCTTACAATCGGTTTGGAAAGCAGACTGATTGTGAGGTTGCATATGGTTGATGAGGACTTTGCCTGGCGGCTTGCGCAGGAGCTTGTGCGGATTGACAGCTCAGACCCGGGCGCGTATGAGGATGAAATTGAGCGGTATATCAAAGCGCTGGTTGAGGAACGGCTGGCACGGTTGAACCACCCGACACTCGATGCCATACGGGTTGAGGAGCTCGAGGTGCTCCCCGGACGCCGCAACCTTATGATCACCGTGCCCGGTTTGAGCGACGAGCCACGGCTCGTCTACATCTGCCACATGGATACCGTCACCTTGGGCGACGGATGGGACGCGGACATCGCACCGCTTGGGGCAGTTGTGCGCAACGACAAGCTCTATGGCCGCGGGGCCTGCGACATGAAGGGTGGCCTGGCCTGCGCCATTGCCGCACTGGTCCATACACTCGAGCGCGTGGCGGCGGATGGCGCTCTGCCCCGCCGCGGCTTTTCGCTCATCTGCTCGGTCGACGAAGAGGACTTTATGCGCGGCTCTGAGGCGGCCATCGATGCCGAATGGGTCGGCTCGCGCGAATGGGTGCTGGACACCGAGCCCACCGACGGACAGATTCAGGTAGCGCACAAGGGGCGCACGTGGTTCGAGATTGAAATGGCTGGCGTGACGGCGCATGCGAGCCAGCCCTGGAAGGGCGCGGATGCCGTCGCCGCCATGGCCGAGGTCGTCTGCGCGTTACGCCGCGCGTTCATGGCGCTGCCCGTACACGATGAGCTGGGGCCATCGACCATCACGTTTGGACAGATCGAGGGTGGCTACCATCCCTATGTCGTGCCCGACCATGCCAAGGTCTGGGTCGATATGCGCTTGACCCCGCCGACTGATACGGCCGCCGTGACGCGCATGGTAGAGCAGGCCATCGCCGGCGCCGAAGCCGCGGTCCCCGGCTGCCATGGAAGCCATACCGTGACAGGCGACCGTCCCGCCATCGAGCGCAATCCAAGCTCTCCCCTTCTGGCTGCACTCAAGCGTGCCGCCGATGACGTGACGGGCACAGACACGGCCGTCGGCTTCTTTACCGGCTACACCGACACTGCCGTCATTGCCGGCAAGACAGGCAACCGCAATTGCATGAGCTATGGCCCAGGCTCGCTCGCGCTCGCGCACAAGCCCAACGAATATGTGCCCCACGCCGACATCGTTCGCTGCCAACAGGTGCTGATCGCGCTCGCCAACAATACACTCTGGGGCGCGGATAGCCAAGTTGGGGCATAATAAGCCGCGAACAAACCGACTCGCGCGTTAGGACCGCCCATGAAAGCACTTCCGTTTCCCTGCATCCGCCCGGCTCAGGACCGCGTGCTCGAGGCGTTGCCTGCAATGGGCAGCATCCTGAACGGCAACGATGCTCTGCGCGGAGCCATTGCCGATGGCCTGATGCTCAAGGATCCAGGCGCGGCGTATTACGTGTACGAATGCTCGGGTGAGCCGGGTCGTGTGACGGGCGTCGTGGCGATTTGCCCGACGAGTGTATTTGCGGGCGGCAAGGGCGATGCCAGCGCTGACGTGGCCGCCGCTGCGCACGCGATCGCCGAACTCAAAGTTCAGCCTCGTCCCGTGTCGCTCGCTTACGAGGCCTCGCCCGTCATGGATATCATCCTGGGCGCCGCCAAAGAGGGTGCGTCGCTCTACGCCGTCACCGACCCCACCGGCATTACGCATCGCGTATGGGAAGTCAAGCGCGAGGACGCTGTTGCCGCCATCCGAGCCATGCTCGACCAGGCACCGGAGCCGACGCCGGCAGACGACCCCACCTACGCTGCCGCGCTGGCAGGGGCGGCGCAGCTCCTAGCAGACGACGCCCGCACAGTCGGCACCTACACGGGCAAAGAGCCGTTCAACTTTACCGTTGCCGCGCTGTTCCCCACCGCGCAGGTCAGCGGCGGCGCGCCGCAGGTTCCAACGGGCCTGCTCACTCACCAAATCGCGCGGTTCTAACACTACCCGCGCTGCGGGCCTGCTGCCGCCACGAGCGGCTCAAGCCCCAGCTCGCGCGCGTAGTCTTCCTGCGTAAAGATCTCAACCAGTTCAAACGTATCCGTCGCATCATCAAACGCAAAATGCAGTACCGAGCAGTTGCCCGGCACACGGTCGCGCTCGTCTGCCGCCGCGCCCTTCACGTGATCCATAAACTCCTTGACAGCCGAGCCATGGCTTACAGCGAGCACGCACGTATGGTCCGGACGCTGCATAAGCTCGGTCAACGTCGCCACCATGCGCTCGCGCACCTGCATCTGACCCTCGCCGCCAAACTGGCGATAGAAGTCGCGCCACGGGCGCTCGGGCATGAGTATCACGCGCTCGGCCTCAAAGTCGCCAAAGAACCACTCGCGCAGGCCGTCCAGGCGCTCGTACGCCAAGCCCGGCCACAAGTTGGCGATAGTCTGCTCGGTGCGATGAAGTGTCGAGGTATAGGCATGATCGGGCTCAATGCCGCGCGCACGCAAGAACATGCCGGCACGCGCCGCCTGGTCGCATCCCAGCTGCGTAAGTGGCGAGTCACTCCAGCCCTGAATAATGCGCTTGAGGTTAAATATCGTCTGTCCGTGACGGACCAGATACAGGTCCTTATTCATAGGGGGTCCTTTCGTTTGTTACCAACCCAAGAGCGAAAACGCCCCGTCGCAATAGCCAAAATGAAGCACGGCACCGTTGTCGGGTTGCTCTCCCCCGCCAGTCACGCATCTAAGAAACTCCTGACAGGCTGAGCCGTGGGAGACGGCCAGCACGCAGTCGTGCCGGGGCCGAGCCATGATGCGGGACAGTGCCGCGACCATACGTGCGCGAAGCTCACTTTCCGACTCGCCGCCAAAGGCAACCGGATAATCGCCCCAGGGCTGCGCAGGCATCTCGCGATTTGATGTGCCCTCCAACGAACCCAAATGCCACTCGCGCAGTTCATCGACCAGCTCTATGGAACGACCCTCGCCAACGATAAGCTCGGCCGTACACCGCGCCCGCCCCAACGGAGACGAATACACATGGTCAAAGGTCACGCCGCGGTCCCCGAACGCCGCACACGTCGCCAGCGCTTGCTCGCGCCCGCGCGCCGTAAGTCGCGAATCGTGCCAGCCCTGCAAAATGTTCTTCACATTGAGCTCGGTCTGTCCATGCCGCACCAAATACAAATCGGCCACACACCCTCCCCTCGCACCACCACAAAGGTGACAGGCGCCTTTGTGGTGGTTTTGCCGCCGAATCGCGCCTCAACGACGCGCAACTACAGCAGCACGTCGGCAAGCGGACGCTTGGGCACGTGATGAACCTGTGCCTCATCACGCCAGTAATTGATAGAGCCATCCGGGTTGGAGTCGATCGCGTCGATCACCTGTGTCTCGGCTGACACGCCAAAAGCCATGATCAGCTTGAGCTCGTATTTGTCGTTATCGAGCCCCATAGCGTCGATCGCGCGGGGCGTAAAGGCCTTGAACATACATGCCGCCACCTCGGGCGTGGCGCTGCGAGCGGCAAGCATCATCGTCTGGGCGGCAATGCCGGTGTCGACCTCGGTGATGGGCGCGGCGGGCTTACCCGGAACAGCTCGCTCGGCAAGAATCGCGATGTAGCCGGTCGGGCGCTCGCCCTCGCCAGGACCCGGCCAATCCTTAAGAGCACCGGCCCACACGAGCTCATCGAACACGCGAGCACAGTCCTCTGCACCGCTCACCACATGAAAACGTAGGCGCTGAGCATTGGCGCCACAGGGAGCCAGGTGCGCCAGCTCTGCCAACTCGAGCAAAAACTCGCGCGGCACGCGCATGGACTCGTCAAATCGGCGGCACGTGCGGGCGCGGCGGACCAGCGCGTCAAACGTGTCCAGGCCAAGCTTTTCGCAACCCTGCTTTGCCATCGACTCGGCGCTTACCGGCGCCGCGGGAACTGCTTCGTTCATAGGAACCCCCAATACAAGCCAATTGTCCTTAGGAAAATCTAACCTAAAACGTAGGCAATAACGAACAGGGCTGCAATGTTCTACACCTGTTGAATAGAAAATCGCGACGTGGGGAACAACGGAAACAATTCGGGACCTTTGGGTTACGTTTCGCCCTCCCCGACCCATACGCCAGCGCCTTTAGGCGATACTAGTTGTAACGATCAAGGCTTACGCCGCACGGAAAGGAGACATTATGGGCATCTTTAAGAACGATGACCAAAAATCGAGCCAGTTTGGATTTGACGAGAAAAGCATGGCGGGCAAAGCCGTCAAGGCCGTACGCTGGATCTACGCCATCACGGGCGTCTTAGCGCTCATTGCTGGTATCGCGCTGCTTTTTGCACCCGCCAAGTCCCTCGTCTTTTTGACGACCGTCCTGGGCTTCTACTTTGTGATTACGGCAGCCATCAGGCTGTTCACTGCCATTTTTGAGCCACTGCTGCCCACCGGCTGGCGCGTGACGAGCATCATCTCCAACCTACTCATTATCTTGGGCGGCGTCATAATCCTGCGCAACCAGGCCTTCTCGACCGCGACGCTCACCACGATGGTGGTTATCGTGGCCGGTTTTGGCTGGATTGTCGAAGGTGTCATGTCCATTCTGGAGTCCGAGCTTTCGTCCAACCGCGCTCTCGCCATCCTGAGCGGCGCACTCTCAATCATCGCCGGCATGTTCGTGTTTATCTATCCGCTGTGGTCGGCCAAGATGCTCGTCATCTTTAGCGGCGCCGCGCTGCTGGTGTTTGGCGTAACGCTGATTGTTCGTGCTATTCAATTTGGCAAACTGGTGCACTAGATGCCGCGAACGCTCTTTATTGATGCAGACGCCTGCCCGGTCACGCGCGAGTCGATTGACTGCGCGCGGCGGACAGGCATCGCCGTTGTTATCGCCGGCAACAGCACGCAAAACCTGGAACGGCACATTCGCCGCGACGACCCGCGCGATGCCGAGCACGCGCGACGCGGATTTTGGGTCACGACGCTCGATGTGAGCGTGGGCGCCGACAGCGCCGACTTTGCCATTGTCGAACGCCTGCAGGCGGGCGACGTGGTCGTGACGCAGGACATTGGCTTAGCGAGCATGGTGCTCGGACGCGATGCCGCCGCCATCGGCGTGCGCGGGCGAGTATACGACAAAGCCACCATCGATATGCAGCTATTTATTCGCCACGAGGAAAAGAAGGTGCGCCGCGCTGGCGGTCGCACCCGCGGGCCGGCAGCCTTCACCAGCGAAGACCGCGCCCGCTTTAAGCGCAACCTCACCGAGCTGTTACGCTAAACAAGGTAGATTTTGGGCTTAGAGCCCGAAGGCGGAGAGAACGAGTCCCCAACCGGCGCCGATGACGTACATCATGACCAGAAACAGGGCGTTTTCGCGGGCACTGCGATTGGTGCGGAACAGCACCAGGTAGCCCACGCCAGCGGAAATGAGCGTGCCGGCGAGCATCGGCGCCAGCTGCAGCGCACCTTCGAGGTACAACTGCGTAATAACGACGCTGGCAGAGCAGTTGGGGATCAAACCGACAAGCGCCGAGCCCAGGACGGCGAGCGTCTCATTGCCTCGCAGGAACTGCTCGATTGCGGACTCGCCAAAGGTCTCAAGGACGGCGACCAGAATCAACGTCACCAGAAAAATGAATGCCGAGACCTGCACGGTGTGCGAGACCGCGCTGCGGATGATCGACAGAACGGGCGCGCCCTCGTGGGAGTGACCGTGGCCATGATGGTGTTCATGCTCGCCCTCATGACCGTGATCGTGGCCGTGTCCGTGGTGGGGTTCGTCCTCGTCTTCATCGCAGCCGCAATGGTCGCGCTCGCACAGCTCGTGGATGTGATCGGCGCTCACGCCCGCCTCGGCCACCTCGTCAATGATGTCGCCACCGCTGTGGTCATCGTGCGCGCAGTTCACGTGTGCCGGATTGACCGCGGTCCCCAGCACGGTGCGACGAATCGCCGTATGTGCGCGGACGTTGCGGCGCAACCCGCGAACGGCGGCGTCCACGATAAAGCCCGTGACCAGCGCGATCAGCGCCTTCGAAGCCAGAAGCATCGCCATGGTCTGCACGGGAACCTGCTCGGCAAGCAACAGCGGCAGCATCTCGTCTGAGGTCGAGAGGAAAACCGCAACCAGCGTGCCCAGCGTCACGACGCGGCCGGCGTACAGCGTCGCCGCCATGGCCGAAAACCCGCACTGTGGCACCATGCCCAACAACGAACCAACCACGGGGCCGGCGGCGCCTGCGCGTTTGATAGCACCGTTGACGCGGTCGCCCGCCACATGCTCCAGCGTCTCGAGGGCAAGATACGTCACCAACAAAAACGGCACCAGGGACAGCGTGTCCTTGCCGGCGTCGAGCAGAATATCAATCAGTAAATCCATGACGGATGGAACCTTTCGTGTCTTTCGGCAACATTGTAAAAGTCCTAGCGGTCAACTAGGGTATTGTAGTTGTCCCGGGCGCGGTGCCAATAGTTGCCCATGGTAAACTATCATCTCGCCACAACTCAGTAACCCCGAGCCGCGCGACGCGGCCCGTCCAAGGAGCAGCATATGAATGTTTCGCAAGCACTCGAATACGAGCGCCAGCCGTTTATCCCCATGTTTATCTACGGCGACCACGGCGCCATGGAGTCCGAACGTCAGAAGGGCGAGGAGGCCCTCAAGGTGCTCGAGACCGAGTACTTTACTGCCGAGGGCGACCCCAGCTTCGACTTTGCCACCGTGCGCGACCTGGCCGACCGCAACCGCGACCTGTGCGACCAGATTGGCGAGGCGCGCCTGCGCAACGTGACGCCCGCGACGCTCTCGCGCGGCCTGTCCGATGCCGACACCTGTGCAGCTATCGGCAAGATGCAAAAGCGCACCGCCGCGTCCGTTATGCGCGAGATCCGCGGTGACCGCGACGCACTCGGCGTGGCCTATGCCCGCAAGCCCATCCAAGGCACGGTGTTGGGCATCGACATCGAGACCACCGGTCGCGCGCCCGAGCGCGGCTACATCATCAACGTGGGCTGGGAGGTCATGGATCTCACCAGCGACGCCGTGCCGCATGACGCCGAGGCACACTACTGCGGCCTGCCCGACATCTACCGCGGCGAGGATGTGCCGCTATCGAACATCCATCACATCACCTGGGACGACATCGACGGCAAAAAGCCGTTCCGCGAGAACAAGGAGCTGCAGAAGCAGCTGCTCAAGCTCATGAAGAAGTATCCCTATATGGCACACAATGCCGCCTTCGAGGACAGCTGGTTCAAAATTCATCTGGACGGTTACGCCGAGGCGCGCCGCGCAGGCAAGATCATCGTCATCGACTCGCGCCAAATCTGCCGCAGCCTGGACGCCGACGTGCGCTCGCTCCCCCGCGAGTCCGCGCCCGCTGCGCTCGAGAACTGGGCGCGCCGCCGTGGCACCCTCGCCGCCGACGCCAACGAGCAGCACCTGGGCCTCGACGACACCGACCTCATGCTCCGTACCGTCCAGGCCGAGTTCAACCTCAAGAACCTGTTTGCGAAATAACAACGCCTGCGACAAACACTGCTTGCTCACGAGCGGCTTCGCAGCGGGAAACCCCGCAGCGGGGCCGCCCCACGTTCCATAAGCAGGCCCGCTCTTCACAAATTCTGAACCCTATTATTTAACTATTTCGGCACTTTCCCGACACGTGATTTGTGTTCTGATTGCGATACATCGATACCAAATGTGCAGCAATTGAGTATTTCTATGCTATAGCCGAGCTGCGAAAACATTTATTTAGGGCGTATCAACCCATAATCGCGTCAAGCTTTTGGACAGCATTTGGTTAGACCGCTAAAACGGCTTTCCCACTCAGCGCCATCAACACGGCATTAGCTGACACGATATATACCATGAGTATCGTATTGTCACATACCACTGCAAAAGCGGTCTACCAAGCCGCGCATTCGGTGTCTGCGAAAGACATCGAGTCCTGCAGCTCTGCCGCAATTTACGAATCATGCCCCAGCGGAGCACTCCTCGACGCAGCCGCAGAATGGCTTGCCAAACATGATGTTGCCCTCGACGCAAATGATTGCCTCGAGGTAATGGTGTTTGATCGCAGGAACGCGCGTTACGCGATGGACTGTCGATGCCACGTTTCGTCAAAGCGATTCTCATGCTCGCGTTTTATAGAGCTAGAAGATGACATCTACATTGTTGGCGTTGAGCTTTGTGCACTTCAGGCCGCCACCTATCTCCCTTTTCGCGAACTAGTGGAGTACTACTTTGAACTGTGCGGCGCTTATTCCCTAGGAACCGGCTCTTCCACCTCCTATACCGAGCGTTTCGCGCTTACCTCGACCGAGAGGCTAAAGCAGTTCTTTAATTCCATTACCAGATGCGACGGTTTGGCCCTTGCCCGAAAGGCGATTCAATGTGTACGCGATGGATGCCGGTCTCCCATGGAAACGGCCTTTGCCATGATGCTTACGTTGCCCAAAAGCGAAGGAGGGCTTGGCATTAAAGGAATTGAGACCGACTACGAGGTGAAGGTCACCGCCGCCGCAAAAAATCTCACGAGACGCAAAAAGTTCTTTATGGATGTATATCTGAAGAAATCTCGAACAGATATTGAATACAACGGGTTTTATCACGACGCTGAAGAAGACCGCGCCATCGACGAAGAACGCAAGAACGCACTTGCGTCCATGGGCTACGGAATCATCACCGTCAGCCGTTATTCCTTTATGCATGCCAGTTCTTTCGTTAGGGTCATAGCGGCAATCCAACGAAAAGAAGGTATACGCCCCTCGCGTCTGCCAAAAGACTTTCAAATCATGCAAGAGGACCTGAGACTGTTTGTGCTCAGAAGGTTTATTGAGGAGAAGAAACGAATCCAGGAGGAGTTTCGCCAGGATTCCGAAGAGCGTCAACGAATCGACCTCGAAAAAGCAATGCTCGAAGGCATCACATTGGACGATCCGACGATTAACGAGGCTCCGGCAATCGATGACATGCAGACTGCCGAACCCGACAGTCCATCGCTCAACCAAACAAGCAGCTTCACGCCCGAGGGCAAGGTCTTCGGGGCCGGAAACTAGGCTGACTAACAAGGTGGGTACCCTAGCGACGTGCAAAATTGCGAGTATTCAGCAGAGCCGGGTGTCCATCACCCTCGAGTGGATCCAAAAGTGAAGCGAAATCACTCTTCCGTGAGAACGTTAGGCAACATTTGGGGAAGAACTCTTCGGTTTACCACCCTAAAATAACTCTTTAGCTGCATTATTTGGCCTGCGATAAATTAACAGACCCCCTATTGTTGCAGAATACTCCAATTTTTGCACGGCGCAGGGGCACCCACCCCGGCATCACCTATCAAAACCGCTTAGTCCGGAATCTCGTCCACTATTCCCCATCATTTTGGGTTGATTTTCAATCTCAACGCAACAGCCTGAACGGAACACGCGTTTCCGCAGCTAGCGCAACGCGGAGATAGCCCCCGGCACCCGGCCATCACCTCGTTTCCGCAGGTGGAGAGGCCATGGAGGCCGGTGCCCCCATGCCGCCGCCGCATGCTCCGCCAGCCCGCCGCGCAGC
>UROC01000035.1 GCA_900549345.1 uncultured Collinsella sp. | reverse complement strand
AGCTCCAGACCCGCATCGAGGCGTTCCTGGAAACCATTTAGGTTTAGGCCCTACCTACCTTCGTGGTAGGACTTCGAACTATGTTGTCCTGAGCCGACGGGTGCCCGGATGTGCCGCAGGGTGCCTGTCGGCTGAGCATAGTTTTCTGCACGTTTGTTCAACAAGAGAGGATTTCGATGAACAACGACCTTTTCAAGGCGGGCATCTCCCGTCGCAGCTTTCTGACCGGCGCCGGAGCCCTAGGCGTGCTGGCGGGACTGGGCCTTACGGGCTGCGGCGGCTCCAATTCTGCGAGTGGCAGCGCCGCGGGTAACGCGAGCGCGACCGATGGTCTCGTGATTCCCGTCTCCGCCACGGTGACCTCGCTCAACCGCGATCTTGAGAGCATGGCCGAGGGCTTCCTAGAGCTCAAGGGCTTTACCACCGAGCTCTATGTCGTCGATAACGGCGACACACGCTACTACCTTGCCGAGAGCTGTGACACCGACGACGGACAGACCTACACGCTCAAGCTGCGTGACGGCCTCAAATGGCATGATGGCGAGGCCATCACCGCCGACGACGTGATCTTCACGCTCGACTGCAACGCCGAGACCGACAACGGTGCCGGCTACACCAACTGCGTCTTTGTGGGCGAGGATCCTGTTACCTACGAGAAGGTCGACGACCTGACCGTCAAGATCACCCTTCCCGTGGTCTCCGCCTCATACTTTGAGATTCTGGGCCATCTGGTGCTGATCCCCAAGCACGCCTTTGACGGCAACACCGATATCAAGTCCGCCAAGGCTAACCTCACCGATATAGGCTCCGGCCCCTACAAACTCAAGGAGTTCAAGGACGGCGAGTCACTCGTTCTCGAGGCCTTCGAGGATTACTACAAGGGCGCCCCGAGCATCAAGACGCTCACCTTCAAGGTGATCGGTGATGCGAGCGCTCAGCAGGTCGCCTTCAAAAACGGCGAAGTCAACCTGCTTCCCGTTGCCACCGAGACGGTGGCCAAGGAGTACCGCGACAGCGATGACGTGACGCTCACCTCCATTCCCGAGGGTCGCGTCAACTACCTTGCCTGGAACAAGTACTGCGAGACCTGGAGCGATAAGGACGCCGTGGCGGCCGTCTTTGCCGCGCTCGACGTTCAGGAGATCGTCGACACGGTTTACGGCGAGAACCTCGCCGTGGTGGCCAACTCCATCTTTTCCAACCGCACGCTCTACCACAGCGATTCCGTCAAGGCGTATAGACAGGACGTGGACAAGGCCAAGAAGCTCGCCGAGAGCTCCGGTCTTGCGGGGAAGACCGTCAAGCTCTACTTCAACGCCGACCGTGCCTACATGAAGGAGACCGCCCAGGTTATCCAGCAGCAGCTCAAGGCTATCGATGTGACGGTCGAGGTCCAAGGCGTTGAGTCCAACGGTTTCTTCGATATCGTTTTTACCGACCAGGCCGATTACGAGCTCTACCTCAACGGCTACGCCTCCGCGGGCGATCCCGACGACGTCGTGGTGGGCATGTACGACGGCACCTGGGGCATCAACGTGGATACCCCGCAGGACGTCCTCGACCTCTTTACCCAGGGTCGCGCCACCGTCGACGAGAAGCAGCGCGAGGAGATCTACGCCGACCTGCAGCAGAAGGCCCACGATGCCAACCTGGTGTTTCCGATCGCCTACCCCAATTACTGCTTTGCCGCGCCTTCTAACCTCAAGGGCGTCGACACCTACCAGACCACGCCGATCTTCGAGGACTACACTGAGATCAAGTTCGACTAGTCTCTTTTGATCGCCGCCCGTTTGAGGGCGCGATGGGGGCGCGGGCGCTCTTGCTGTCCGTGCCCCTTGCGTATGAAAGGAACCCATGAGATCGTACCTGCTCAAACGATTTTCCCAGACAGCGCTCGTCTTTGTCCTGGTGTCGATGTTCGCCTTCTCGATCGTCTACTTTGCACCGGGCGACCCGCTCTACCTTTACACGTCCCCCTCGGTCTCATCGCATAAGCTCTCCGATGAGCAGTTGGAGTCGATGAGGGACTCGTTGGGTCTCTCGGGCAATATCGCCGAGCGTTATGTGAGCTGGGCGGGAAAGATGCTCCAGGGCGATTGGGGTCTCTCCACGAGCAACCATCAGCCCGTCAAGGACCAGATCCTGAGCAGGCTGCCCAACACCGTGGGGCTCATGGGTGCCGCGCTCGTTCTCTCGGTGGCTCTCGCAATTCCGTTGGGTCTGCTCGCGGGCTATTTTAGAAACCGGCTGCCCGATAACGCGATCAGCTTTTTGACCTATATCGGCATCTCGGTGCCCCCGTTTTGGTTTGGCATCATGCTGATCATCCTGTTCGCGCTTGTGCTGGGCGTGCTGCCGAGCTCGGGCATGCGCACCATCGGCGTCAACGACCCCGTCGATGTGGCGCGCCACGCTATCCTTCCCGTGATCGTGCTCTCGGTGGGAAACACAGCCACCTTTGTGCGCTACCTGCGTGCGGGCGTGATCTCGCAGATGCGCGAGGAGTACGTCACCGTTGCCGTGGCCCAGGGAACCCCGCGCCGCCGTGTGCTCACGCACCATGTGCTTCGCAACTCGATCCTGCCGCTCATCACCATGGTGGGTATGAACTTTGGCACGCTCGTCACGGGCTCTTTTATCGTGGAGAGCGTATTTGGCTGGCCCGGGCTGGGCGTGCTCTGCATGGATGCCGTCAACAACCGCGACTACACCATGATCATGGGCATCACGATGCTCGCCTCGTGCCTCCTTTTGATCGGAAACCTGCTTGCTGACGTTCTCTACGCCGTTGTCGATCCGCGCATTCGCCTGGACGGAGGTTCCGATGAATAGGGCCGGACTCTTCAAGCGCATGGCCAAGAACCGCTTGGCCCCGGTTTGCGCCGTCATCCTCTGCGTGATCGTGTTGGGCGCGCTGCTGGCACCGCTCTCTCCCTACGATCCCGACGCGCTCTCGCCCGACAAACTGATGGGCCCCTGCGCCGAGCATCTGCTGGGAACCGATGACCTGGGTCGCGATACGTTTACCCGCGCCCTGTACGGCGGGCGTGTGTCGCTTTTGGTGGGCTTTGCCGCCATGGCGGTGGCCGTGGTGATCGGCTGCCTGGTGGGATCTGTTGCCGGGTACACGGGTGGAAAGGTCGATGCGGTGCTGATGCGCATCGTCGACGTGTTCCTCTCGGTTCCCAGCCTGCTGTTTATCATCGTGGTCTACGCCTTTGCGCCGCGCAACCTCGTGACGCTGGTGTTTATGCTCGCCTTTTTCTCGTGGACCTCGGTTGCGCGCGTTACCCGCGCGCAGACGCTCACGCTCAAGCAGCGCGACTTCGTGGATGCCGCGCGAGCACTCGGTGCGGGGCATGCGCGCATCATCCTGCGCTACATCATGCCCAACCTGTTGCCTCAGGTGATCGTTGCCGCGAGCCTTGCGGTGGCTAACGCGATTCTCGATGAGAGCGCGCTCTCGTTTTTGGGCTATGGTGTTCAGCTGCCCATGGCTTCGTGGGGCTCCATGCTCCAGGGGGCTCAGCAGCACATTCTCTACAGTCCCGTGCTCGCGCTCGTGCCGGGGCTCTTTATCTTGCTTACGGTGCTCTGCTTCAACGTGTTGGGAGACACGCTCCAGCAGGCGCTCGATCCAAGGCAGCTCTAATCGCTCTTCGCGAGCCTGGGGCTAAGTCATTTTAGATTTTCAGAGAGGGGAGAATCACATGGAGGAAATCGAACAAACGCCGTTGCCGCGCACGTTTGAGGAGTTCAACGAGCAGCGCAAGGCGGCGTTTATTCGCGTTAAGGATTACAAGCAGGCGGGTAATCGCCTGGTCGGATTTTTGTGCAGCTATACGCCGCTCGAGATTATCGATGCCGCGGGCGCTGCAAGTGTGGCCTTGTGCGGCACATCCGACGAGGTGATTCCCGAGGCCGAGAAGGTACTGCCGGCAAACCTCTGCCCGCTCATCAAGTCGACGTACGGCTTTGCCTACTCGCAAAAGTGCCCGTTTACGTACTTTAGCGACATGATCATCGGCGAGACCACCTGCGACGGCAAGAAGAAGATGTACGAGCTACTCAACGAGCTCAAGCGCACGCACATCTTGCATCTTCCGCAGGGCCGCGATCGCGCTTATGAGCGTGAGGGCTGGTGCGAGGAGTGCCGTCTGCTCAAGGAGGAGCTCGAGAACTTCTACGGCATCACGATTACCGACGATGACCTGCGTGCTGCCGCCCGTCGTCGCAACCGCTTGCGTGCGGCCCAGCTCGAGATGTTTGCGTTGCAGGCCAACCAGCCGGCGGCCATGAGCGGCGTCGACCTGATGAGCACCATGTTTGCCGGTACGTTCAGCTTTGATATCGAGGCCTATACGGAGCAGCTGGAGCAAAAGGTCGCCAAGCTGCGCGAGGCCTACGAGGCCGGCGAGCGCCCGGTTGCGGCGGATGCCAAGCGCATCCTGATCACTGGTTGCCCGGTGGGCGGCGTAATCAACAAGATCGGTCGCACCATCGAGTCCAACGGCGGCGTGGTCGTGTGCATGGACGACTGCTCGGGTGAGCGCACGGCGGCCATGATGATCGACCCGGAGGCTCCCGATATCCTGCGCGCCATCGCCGACCGCTACCTAGACATCAACTGCTCGGTTATGACGCCCAACGACGGTCGTATGGAAAACACGCTGGCCATGTGCGAGAAGTATCATGTCGATGGCGTAGTGGAGAGCGTGCTGCAGGCGTGCCATACCTTTAACGTGGAGAGCGCGCGCATGCAGGAGGCTGTCGAGGGTGCGGGTATTCCGTATATGAAGATCGAGACCGACTACAGCAACGGCGACATGGGTCAGATTGAGACCCGCATCGCCGCCTTCATCGAAACCCTCTGACGTCTGAGGCGCCCGACCTTCCGGCTCCAACCCTCCTCGCGTACCTTGAGTACGCTTCGTCGGGCTTGTCGCTCGGAATCTCGGGCACCTCAGACGCCAGAGGGCCGTTGTTGCAGTGGCGTCTGATCGTTTGATTATTTTGCTGATTAGGAGAGGGCCATGATAGGGATCGGGGTCGATATCGGGTCTACGGCGGCAAAGGCCGCTGTGGTCGACGGGGGGGGTTCGGTGGCGTGGACGTGCGTGCAGCCAACCGGGTTCTCCTCGGTCGATGCTGCCGAGCGCTTGCGCGGCGAGCTCGCTTCAGCCGGCTATGACGTGACGGCCGAAGATGCTCGCGTGGTCGCGACTGGCTACGGCCGTGTCGCCGTGCCCTACGCGCACAAGGTCGTGACCGAGATTACCTGCCACGGCACCGGTGCCGTGCGCCTGTTTGGCGACCATGGCACCGTGATCGACGTGGGCGGTCAGGACACCAAGGTCATCCAGCTTAAAGGCGGCCGCGTGGCCAAATTTGCCATGAACGACAAGTGCGCCGCCGGAACGGGGCGCTTTTTGGAGATCATGGCCGATCGCCTAGGCATATCGCAGCAGCAGATGGCCGACCTGGCGCGTTCCGGCGAGCCGACCAAGATCTCCAGTATGTGCACCGTCTTTGCCGAGAGCGAGGTCATCAGCCTGATCGGTCGTGGCGAGCCGCGCGAGAACATCGCACGTGGCGTGATCGACAGCGTGGTCTCGCGCGTGGCGACCATGGCCGGGCAGGCCGCGGGCGCCCCGTACTACCTGACCGGTGGCCTGTGCGAGAACGCCTTCGTGGTGGAGCGGTTGGGCGAGCTACTGGGGTCGCCGGTGACCACCTCGCCCCAGGCTCGCTTTGCCGGTGCCATCGGTGCGGCCATTCGTGCCCAGGCGCTCGCGTAGGGGCTTGCGATATGACGCCCGCTCGCGGCGTCGCCATGCTTATACTGGGAGCAACAGATTGATCTATGAGAGGAGGAATCGATGGCTGACGATTTCATCAAGCTCACGCAGATGACCGCTGCCTCTGGTTGAGCCGCTAAGTTGGCTCCTGGAGCCCTCGCCCAGGTCCTGGGCGACTTACCCAATGTGCATAACGACAACCTGCTCGTGGGGTTCGATACCTCCGACGATGCGAGCGTCTTTCGCGTTGGCGATAACCTGGGCCTCGTGCAGTCCATCGACTTCTTCCCGCCGATGGTCGACGACCCGTTCCTGTTTGGCCAGATCGCCGCGGCCAACTCGCTGTCGGACATCTATGCCATGGGCGGGCGGCCGAGCCATGCCATGAACCTGCTGTGCATACCCAACTGCCTGGGCGTCGAGGTTGCCGGCCAGATTCTGGCGGGTGGCGCCGACAAGTGCGTCGAGGCCGGCTGCTCTATCGCGGGCGGTCACACCATCAACGACGACGAGCCCAAGTACGGCCTGTCCGTGAGCGGCTTTGTCGCGCTCGACCGTATGCTCGCCAACAGCGGCGCGCGCGTGGGCGATGCGTTACTGCTGACCAAGGCGGTTGGCTCGGGCATCATCACCACGGCCATTAAGGGCGAGCTTATCGAGCAGGACGAGGCCGCAGCCATGTTTGACTCGATGCGCACCCTCAACGAGGCGCCGATTCGTCTGGCCGAGGGACTTGAGCTTCACGGCTGCACCGATGTCACGGGCTTTGGCCTGATCGGGCACGCGTGCGAGATGGCCGAGGGCTCGGGTGTGCAGATTGAGCTCGCGTCGGGGGCAGTGCCGCTCTTTGACCAGGTGCTCGATATGGCGCGTCTGGGCATTATCCCTGCCGGCGCCTACCGCAACCAGGACTTTTTTGGCCCGCGCGTGGCTGCCGACGAGGACCTGGAGCCGGGCATGCTGGATGCGCTGTACGATCCGCAGACGTCTGGTGGCCTGCTTATCGCGGCGCCTGCTGCCGATGTGGATGAGCTTGCGCGCCACCTGCATGCCGAAGGACGTATCGCCGCCGTCGTCGGTCGCGTGTGCGAGCCGGTGCCAGGCGGTCCTGCCGTCCGCGTTGCCCGTTAACGACACGTTTATCGAACTATGCACCGTTCTAGAACGATTTATTCGAAAGGAAAAAAGCTATGTCTACCAAAATTGAAGTAAATGCCATGGGCGATGCCTGCCCGCTGCCCGTCGTCAAGACGCTTAAGGCGCTCAAACAGCTTGACGGCGAGGGTGCCGTGGTGACCTCGGTCGATAACGAGACCGCCGTCAAGAACATCTCCAAGATGGCACAGGAGAAGGGCTGCACGGCCTCGGTCGAGAAGATCTCGGACGCCGAGTGGCACGTGACCGTCACGACCGCCGGTGCCGTGGCCGTTGCGGACCCCGAGCAGGACGGTGCCGCTTTCTGCGACGCCAGCGCCGGCAAGGGCAAGCTCGTCATTTCCGTTTACACCGACTGCATGGGCCGTGGCGACGACGAGCTGGGCCACAAGCTCATGAAGGCGTTTATCTTTGCCGTGACGCAGCAGGAGGAGCTGCCCGCGACCATGCTGTTCTACAACGGCGGCGCCAAGCTCACCGTCGAGGGCTCGCCGGTGCTCGATGACCTGAAGGGCCTGGCGGAGCAGGGTGTCGAGATTCTCACCTGCGGCACCTGCCTCGATCACTTTGGCATTAAGGACCAGCTCGCGGTGGGTGAGGTCACGAACATGTACGTGATCGTGGAGAAGATGGAACAGGCCGTGCGCGTCGTGCGTCCGTAGCGTATTGGTTGGAGTTGCCATGAGGGAGAAGCGCCCGGCGCTTGTCATCACGTTTCCCACCACGGCGGCCGCCATGGGCTGCGAGTCCCTGTGCATCGAGCGCGGCCTTCCCGGGCGAACGATTCCCGTGCCCGGGGAGGTCGCTGCCGGCTGCGGCCTGGCGTGGAAGGCGTTGCCTGCCGATGAGGAGCTGCTGCGCAGCGAGCTTACCGCGGCGGGCGTTCCTACCGAGGGCTATACCGTGATTGATATGTGGGAGGTCGTGCGATGATCTACCTGGATAACGCGGCGACGACCATGCACAAGCCTAAGACGGTCATCGATACCGTGACGCAGGCGATGTGTTCGCTCGGCAATGCCGGGCGCGGTGCCACGTCGGGTGCCCTCGATGCCGCTCGTACGATTCACGCTTGCCGTGCCAAGCTCGCGCGCCTTTTGGGCTGCCCGAGGGCGGACCATGTGTGCTTTACGCCCAACTCCACGGCGGCGCTCAACACCGCCATCAATGGCGTGCTGCGTCCCGGTGACCGCGTGGTCACGACGGTGCTCGAGCACAACTCCGTGCTGCGTCCGCTCAACCGCCTGGCAGTGGAGCGGGGTGTGACCGTTGAGCATGCGGGCTGTGACGCGAACGGCGTGCTCGACTATGACGAGCTCGAGCGGTTGGTCACGCCCGGTACGCGTGCCGTGGTGGTGACGCACGCTTCCAATGTGACCGGCAACGCGGTCGACGTTTCGCGTGTGGCTGCCATCGCCCATGCGGTCGGCGCGTTGGTGATCGTCGATGCCTCTCAGTCTGCCGGTACGGCGCATATCGATATGCAAGCCATGGGGTTCGACGTCGTGTGCTTTACCGGCCACAAGGGGCTCATGGGACCCCAAGGCACCGGCGGGCTGGCCGTGGCGGAGGGCATTGACGTGGCACCGTGGGCCATGGGCGGCACGGGCGTGCACAGTTTCGATACGCTGCAGCCGCTTGAGTGGCCCACGCGCCTTGAGGCGGGCACGCTCAACGGCCACGGCATCGCGGGCCTTTCTGCCGGCCTCGACTTTATCGAGGCCCAGGGTGGGGTCGAGGCGATTGCTGCCCACGAGCGTGCGCTCGCCGATCGCTTCCTTGCCGGTGTGTGCGAGATTCCGGGGATTAAGCTCTACGGTGCCTTTGACCAGCCGGCGCACTCTGCGATCGTGTCGCTCAACGTGGGTGATATCGACTCTGCCGAGATCTCGGACGCGCTCATGCAAGGGGGGGGGATTGCGACGCGCCCCGGCGCCCATTGCGCTCCGCTCATGCACCGTGCGTTGGGAACCGAGCGCCAGGGCGTGGTTCGGTTCTCGTTTGGTTACTTCAACACGGCCGAGGAAGTCAACATGGCGATTGAGGCTCTGCGCGATTTGAGCTGCGATTAGACCAACCTTTTGCGCCCTTAGATAAACCGTTTACGCTACCTTCCCGCATTGTCGCTTATACAGGGTAATGTGAAATGATGGCCCACACTGGGACTCTGTATCTTTGCGAATTGCGGGAAGGTTCCTATGAACAGGATCACTGCTGCCCTCTATAGGTTTTTGGTTGTCTATCTTTCGGTTGCGATGGTCGTGACCTCGATACCCCTTGCGCCCCGCGCGGCCTATGCCGATGATGCCGGGGCGGTCGCCGTCGAGAGCGAGGCCCAAGAGACCGACTCGAGCTCTGACGCTGATGTCGATGCGGTCGATAACGCGTCGTCTTCGAGCGAGGGCAGCTCATCCACAACTTCCGACCAAACGAATAACGCTCAGGACGAATCGTCCAGCTCGGATACCAGCACTTCCACGTCGAGCTTGGCCCAAGACCTTTCGAGCTCCGCGACCAACTCCGATGCTGCAAAGAGCTTGGCTGCTACGGCGGAACCCTCGTCCGATGACAGCGAAGTCGATTCTCTCGTGTATGAGGACCCAACGGTCTATGAGTATGCCAAGCTTATGCCGAACGGCTATGTGTATCCGTGTGATGCAAGCGGAAACGTTACGGTAGAGATCGATGGAAACGACCCGTATGAGAACTCTGTCGATGGTAAATTGGTGACCAACCTGATCGTTGATTACGGAGTGGATGGGGTCCCCGGATATATTTGTGAGTACTCCTCCAGTCTGCGCTCGGTACGTTTTGAGAACAGCTCTATTTCTTCAATTGGACTACACGCCTTTTCTGGTTGCTCGAATCTCGCCGATATCAGTTTTTCCGGCATGACCATTGGGGGCATCGGAACAGAGGCGTTTTCTGGGTGCGGATCGCTTACGAGCCTGAACATTAATGACGTTGCTACCATCGGCTCTATGGGCGATGCCGCGTTTGCCTGGAGCGGGCTGCGATCTACGGGTCTCGACAAGGTCGTTGGTCTCAGTTCGATTCCTGAGAACGCTTATAATGGCTGCAGCGCTCTGACCGATACCGGTCTGGGAGGGAACACATCTATCACATCAATCGGCGTTAATGCGTTCAAAAACTGCTCTCGCCTTGCGACGACGGGACTCGAGAACAATACGACGATCAAGACGCTCCGCGAAGGTTGTTTCTCCGGGACCAATATGAGCGGCGGGCTGACGCTGCCCCTTTATTCCAAGATCGAGGAACTGCCGGGTCGTGCGTTCTATGGCTCTAAGCTTGAAACTGTGTACTTTGGATGCGACCATGTGGTGCTCATTAATTCCACCACGTTCCCCAAGCAAAACATGACTGTCATGGTCCCTGCCAAGATGGTTTCGCAATACGCAAGCGCTCGCCCCAAAGAGGTTTGGGAGAGTTGCAATGGTAGCCTGCCCGTCCCCGTAGGCAAGATGCTCCAAAAGATTGAGATCTCGCGTGATCCCGACAAGATGGCCTATCAGCCGGGGGAAAAGATCTCGCTCGAGGGCATGAGTGTCACATTTCAATATCCTCATTCGACGATGGATAGCGACTACGAAGCGCTCATAAAGGAAGAACTCGGCGAATACCTTACGGCGACCCCCCGCGATGGTGATGTCTTCGAAGAGTCGATGGACGGAGAACCTATACAGCTCGTGTACGACGATGGCTACACGCGCCTTGTCGCGTACAGCAAGGGCAACCTCCAGCAGGCGGCCTACGAGTATGCCAAGCTCATGCCCAACTACTATCTGTATCCGTGCGACGCAAACGGAAATCTTACAGTAGAAATCGATGAGAACAGCCCGCGCGAGAACTCCGTCGACGGTCGAATGGTAACGAATTTGATTGTCGATTACGGGGTGGATGAAGTCGACGCACAGCTCTGTGCCGACTCTACCAATCTGCGTTCAGTGCGCTTTGAGAATAGCTCCATTTCTAAAATTGGATTGCACGCCTTCTATAACTGCCCGAATCTCACCGATATCAGCCTTTCCGGTATGACCATCGGCACCATCGGGAAAGAGGCATTCTATGGCTGCAAGTCGCTTACGAGCCTGAACATCAGCGAGACTACTACCATTGGCTCGATGGGCTATGCCGCGTTTGCCGACAGTGGGCTGGTGTCCACGGGGCTCGACAAGGTTGTCGGCCTCACATCGATTCCCGACAGAGCCTACGAAGGCTGCAAGGCTCTGACCGATACCGGCCTGGACAAGAATGCCTCCATTACATCGATTGGCGTTTGCGCGTTCAGGTTCTGCTCGAACCTTGCTACCACAGGGCTCGAGAGCAACACAACGGTCGAAACGCTTGGCCACACCTGCTTCTACGGCACCGACTTGAGCGGCGGGCTGACGCTGCCATATAACTCCAAGATCGAGGAGTTGCCGGAAAAGGCGTTTGGCAGTACCAATCTCGAGACCGTGTTCTTTGGGTGCAACCATGCGGTGCTCATTAACACCGACACGTTCCCCAAATACAACATGACCGTCATGGTCCCCGCAAAGATGATTCCAAAGTACAGCAAGGGAGAGCCCAAGGCTGTTTGGGAGAGGTGCAACGGCTGCCTGCCCGTCCCGGTGGGCAAGGTGCTCGAGAATGTTGAGATCTCATGCGACCCCAGCAACATGACCTATGAGCCGGGGGACACCATTTCGCTCGAGGGCATGAGCGTCGAGCTCGATTACCCGCATTCGGTATCGATTTGGGACTACGAGGCGCTCATAAAGGAAGAACTGGGTGAGTACCTAACGGCAACTCCCTGTGACGGCGACGTCTTCGACGAGTCGATGGACGGACAACCCGTAAAGCTCGTGTATGACGACGGCTATTCACATTTTGAAACCCAGACCAAGGGCACGCTACAGCTTAAGAAGCCTGAGCCGACGTCGTTCCAGATCTCCTATGTCCAAACGATCGATAAAGGCGAACACAAACTGATGGACGGCGTTGAGCTGCCCGATGTTTCCGGCGCGACGACGATCGATGCAGGTGCCGGGGTCACGCTCGATGCCGGTGCTTTGGGGATGCTCAATGACAACATCACGTTTAAGGGCTGGTATGACACCGAGTCCGGCAAGTACATCTCCAAGGAAGCGGTTTGCACGTTTACGCCAGATAAGGACCTGTCCCTGGAGGCTCGCTTTAAGCTCAAGGACTATGCGGTGCATGCCAACGATGCGCAGGCGACCGACTCGTCGCAGTACTTTGCGCACCTGAGCGTTACCGCGCAAAACTGCTATCGCAATGCCGGCGAGACGGTTGAGCTTTCCGCCGCCACGGATAACGCTCTGTTCCTGGGCTGGTATCTGGGCGAGGGCGATGATGCGTACGCCGCGAGCGATCAGCTCGACTTTACCTATACGGTGGACAAGGCGGACGCGATTGTGTCCGAGGACAAGACTGACGCTAGGATTGAGATCACTCCGCGATACTGCGCTCCGCAGGCGAGCGTTGTGCTGAGTGTGGATGGGGTCGATGAGAACGGGCAGCCGCTCGGGCAGTTCCTTTCCACCGGTCTGTACGGCATCGGGTCGCGCGTAACGGTCGTGGCGGTGCCAATGCCTGGCTATGTGTTTGACTACGCGACCGATGCCCTCGGCAACGTTGTCTTTACCGGCGACGATGGTCCGTCCTACACGTTTGTGCTCGAGGGAGATGTGCAGTACACCGCGCATTTCCGCGAGGCGACTGACCCCGACGAGTCACTCGCGGCGCTGAAGGCCGCGCTCATCGCCGCGATTACGGCTGCGGCCGTTCTCGCCACCATGTATGGCCTGGGCGAGATTGTCGACCCCATCGCGGCCGACGCGGTGATTGAGATCGGTATGGCCGACAACATTGAGGATGTTGCCGCTGTGGGCACCAAGGTGCTCAAGGAGATTAAGGACATCATCGACGACCACAAGAAGCCCAAGCCTCATGGCGACCATAAGATCGAAATAATTGCCACCGCGCAGCCCGAGGTGGGCGGCGTCGTTACCGGAGGCGGTATCCACTATGAGGGGACGGTCGCCACGCTCGAGGCTGTCGCCAATCCCGGCTATCGCTTCGTATGTTGGAAAGAGAACGGTGTCGAGGTCTCGACATCTCCTCTCAAGACGATGACGATCACGGACCTGACGCCCGAGGTCGTAAAAATGACGGCCGTTTTCGCGAAAAAAGTCGAGATTACGGCGGTTGCCGAAGCCGATGGCATTCAGGCCGATTTTTCGACAGGCTGCACCGCAAGCCCTGTAAAGCAGAGTATTACGCGTGGCGATCAGGCTATGGTCACCGCGAGTGAGGGTCCTGACTATGCCTTTGTGGGATGGTTTGAGGACGGCATCGAGGTTTCGCCCGAGCGCACGTATATCTTCAAGGCCGAGGTCGACCGCCATCTGGTTGCGCGCTTCCGCAAGGCGGATAAGACCATCCTGGTGAATACCGATCCCTTCGACAGCGCCGAGGTTCTGTGCGATGGCGTACCGGTCGTGGACGGCAAGGTTCGCGCGAAGGATGGCGACATTCTCACGTTTACGATGCGGCCCAAGGTGCGCCCCGACAATCCAGAGAAAACGTACCGGTTTGTAGAGTGGCGCGAAACCGATGCGCAGGGCATCACGATTGCCAACAAGCAGGAAGTTTGCGAATACCGCGTTAACGGGAATGCCCGAATTGAGGCTGAAATGGACGGCAGGGATGCGCATACTGTGCGTGCCGAGGCTGACCCGCTCGAGGGCGGCACCGTTACGCTGAAGCGCGGCGAGACTGCCGGCATGGTTCTCGAGGTCCCCGAGGGTGAGCGCGTGACCGCGGAGGCTACGCCATCCGAGGGCTATATCTTTGACGGTTGGTATCTGAGCAATGGTGGCTCGGATACTACGTCGACGCTGGTTTCGAGCGAGCGTTCGTATACCTTTGAGCCCATTACCGACTGCGTGGTCCAGGCGAAGTTTACGCGTGCCTGCAAGGTGGACGTTGTCGTTGAGCCGGCCGCGGCCATGGCGGGCAAATATATGGTGCACGGTGAGGGCTACTGCATGAAGGGCGAGCCTGCCACGCTGAGCATTGAGCTCACGGCGGAGGCGAGCAAACAATTTACCTTTAAGGGCTGGTACGACGCCAAGACGGACCTGCTTTTGGGTACCGACCCCAGCTATCTCGAGTTCTATCCCGAGGACGTGGAATGCACCGTGCGCGCGGTGTTTGAGGAAAATACCTATACCGTGACGGCGAAGGCAAAAAAGACCTTTGTGGAGCGCGGTACCGTTGAGATCGAGGGCCATCCGGGCGCATCTTCGGTTTCCTGCGGATACGGCGATACGGTGATGCTCAAGGCAAAGGCCAACGACGGATATCGTTTTGACCATTGGAAGGACGGCTCCGGTAAGGAGTACGAATCTGCCGAGCTGGTCGTTAATGTCACCAAGAGCGATACCTATACCGCGATCTTTACCGACTCAAAGCCCGAGGTCATGGTCACGGCCGATTCGTGGCTCGGCGGTACCGTGACGTGCAATGGGGCCGTGGTGAAGCCTACGACCGATAAGTTCAAATTAGGGGAGACACTTAATCTGACGGCCAAGGCTCATCCAGGCTATTTGTTCTGGGGTTGGTACGTCAACGGGCGCCTGAAGAGCCTTAAGCACGAGACCACGTTGGTTGCCAAAGCTCGCGGCAAAACCGGGCACTGCGTCATTACCGCGGCCTTTGTGCCTATCGATACCGTCTGCGTGCCCCTCGCCGATCCTGCTGAGGGCGGCACCGTCAAGGCGAGCCGAATCCTTGCTGACCGCGGCGCGGAGGTTGCCCTGAAGGCGACGCCCAATCCCGGTTATGTCTTTACTGGTTGGTATACGGCCGACGGCTCGTTTGAGTCTGCCGATGCGGAGTTCACCTGCCACCAGGAGCGCGGCCATGTGCACGTCGCTCGCTTTATGGCGAAAAGCTATGAAGTCGACGCCACGACGGTAGTCGATTCCGGCACCGGTTCGCTGGTCGAATCGAGCGTCGCCGGCTGGGTCGAGGGCGCAGGCACCGTCGAGGCGGGGCATGCCGCCACGCTGACCGCGCATGCGCTTTCGGGCTATGCGTTTGAGTATTGGGCCGATGCTTCGGGCGCCGTGGTAAGCCGTGACAGCACCTATCACGTGGTGCCGATGTCCGACACGACGCTCCAGGCCGTGTTCTCGGCAAAACAATATGCGGTGGACGTCTCGTGCGAAGAGAGCATGGGCTCGGTCGAGGGCGCGGGGACGTGTGCCGCCGGACAGGTTGCAACCGTGCGCGCGGTTGCCGCCGAGGATACGGCTTTTGTGGGCTGGTTCCGTAACGGCACGTGCGTGAGCTCCAAGAAAACCTATCGATTTACCGTGCGTGAGGATACGTCGCTCTATGCCGTCTTTGCGTCGGGTTCGTATGTCGTGCATACCGTTGCTTCGCCTGCCGAGGGCGGAGCCGTGAGCGGCTTTGGTGGCTATGAGGTTGGCGACCGTGCGACGCTTCGCGCGATCGCCAACACTGGGTATTCGTTTGCGGGCTGGACGGACGGCAAGGGCGAGACAGTCAGCGAGAACGCCGACTATACCGTTAAGGTTACGGGCGACGCTACCTACACGGCGACCTTTGCGCCTAAGTCCTATCAGGTCGTTTTGAGCGCGAGTGACGATAGCGTGGGCACCCTGAGCGGCGAGGGCTCCTATCAATTCGGTGATACGGTCGAACTCTACGCTACGCCTATGGGAACCAAACGTTTTGTTGGCTGGTATGTCTTGGATGCCGAGGGTAACAAGTCGCTGCTGAGCTGCGACGCCCATTGTTGGGTTAAGCTCGACAAGGATATGGTCGAGGGGCTCGAGGACGATACGTTGGAGCTCCAGGCCGTGTTTGCCGATCCGTACGAGGTGACTGTTGCGGGCGAGGTCGTGGTGAAGGACAAGGCTTCGAATAGGGGCTGCCGTGTTACGGGCAGCGGTAGCTTTGCCGTGGGCGATCATGTGGAGCTGACCGCTGTTGCCGGTATGGGCTATCGCTTTGTGGGCTGGAGCACCGATAAGGAGGGCACCTCGATTGTCGAGACCGCGACGACCCTCGATGTGACCGCCGCGCAAGACATAACGTACTACGCGCAGTTCGAATCCGATGGACAGGTGACCATTACCGTCACCGGCTCGTCTATCTTCCGCGGTACGGCCCTTCTGGTCGACGGCATTCCTGCCGGCAGCAGGTCCTACGACAGGGGCGACATGTTTATGGCGATTGCGATTCCGTGGAAGAAGTACCACTTCTCGCATTGGGTCGACGATGCGGGTGTCACGGTGAGCTACAGCGCGTTCTATATCGGTACCGCAAAGGAGAATAGGCAGCTTACGGCCGTGTTCTATGAGACGGGCTGCGATGTTCAGGTCGCTACGTATCCCAAGGGCGCGGGCTTTAGCATGGTTGCGCTTGGTACCGGCGGCTCCTACCACTCCGCGGCGATTATGTTTACCGTGCCGCACGAGGGTTGGAAGTTTAAATACTGGGTCGACGAGAACGGCATGCCTGTGGGCGCCACGCCGTTGATCAACCGTGTAGTGTTTGGCAACCGTACTTTTACGGCCGTTTATGAGCGGGCGTCGATGACGGTTACGGCGGTGGATCCGCGTCAGGGCGGACACGTCGAGGGTTCCTCTGAGGACGAATCTCTGGGCTATGCCGTGACCAACGAAGTCGAGAACGGTGAGTCCACGACCCTGACTGCCGTTCCCGATGCGGGGTATGTGTTCGATGGGTGGTATGCGCGCAATGATGACGGGTCGTTGGGCGATGAGCCGCTGAGCACGGATGCTGCCTGGACGTTTGTCCCCGAGGACAATATGACTGTCGAGGCGCGCTTTGCGGAGGCGCCTAAGTACCAGGTGACGGCCCGAGCGGTCAACGGATCGGTTGATCCGGGGTCTGCTTTGGTCGCTACGGATGGCAAGGTGACGCTTTCGGCGACGCCCGATGAGGGCTGTTACCTGACGCGCGTGACCGTTGCCGAAGGGGCAGGTGATGATGGTTCGGCCGGTAATGCCTATGACCTTGATATTTCTGACTATAAGGGTGGGGCGTACGAGGTCACACTGAGTGGCGTGAGTGCTCCGCAAAAGGTCACGTTCGAGTTTGCGAAGGCAGCGGCTCCACAGGTCCTTGCGCAGCCGCAGGATGCGAGTGCTTACGAGGGCGATCCGGTCGAACTTTCGGTCGCCGCCGAGGCGGGGCGCAACGTTCGCGTCCATGCGGCCGTGTCATCTGGATCCGCTGCAGGCGTCAAGCTGAGCTACCAGTGGTATCGCATGTCTGATGATGATGGCAAGGCGGTGGCGCTGAAGGGCGAGGCGGGGGAGGCCCTCTCGATTGCCCAGCTCGACAGCGAGAACGAGGGCGAGTACTTCTGCCGCATTACGCAGAGCTACCTGGGCACGGTGACAAAGACGGATACCGAACATGCGAAGGTATCCATCGTGCCCCGAGAAACGCTTGTGTTTAACGGGCGTGTGCTGCCGGTGGCGACGACTCACGATGAATACCGTGCGCAGATTGCCGGCGCTACGGGCGGCAAGGCACCGTATGCGTATAACTTGGATGATGCTGAGGTTCCTGAGGGCATGCAGCTGACGCTGGCAGATGACGGATCGGGCGCCTTGGTGCTCTCGGGCGTGCCTGCGGCTACGGGTGTGCATAGCTTCAAGATTAGGTGTACCGATGACCCAGGTAATAAGCGCGTAGCGCATTTTGTGCTGCTCGTGAAGGCGAAGAAAGCCCCGCTTGCATTTGAGGGTCAGACCTTTACCTACAATGCGACGGCGCAGGCCCCGGAGCTTTCGGGCGTGCCCGAGGGTTGCGAGGACGATGTCGAACTAACGTATGCCGGCGCGGGCGATACGCATTACTCGTCGGATCAGGCGCCGGTGGATGCCGGCACGTATCGTGCGGTGGTGACGCTCGACGCCAAGGGATATGTCGGTAATGCCTCCTGTGACTTCACGATCGAGAAGGCCCCGGTCGATATTTCGATCGAGACGGCTGATGTGACATACGATGGCGCACGACACGGTGCGGCGGTTGCGGTTGCCGGTCTTGATGCGTCTGCCTATTCCGTTGCCTATCGAGGTATAGATGGAACGTCCTATGGTCCGACGGCGCTGGAGCCGTGCGACAGTGGCAACTACCGCGTCACGGTTACGGTGACTGACCCCAACTATCAGGGTAAAAAGTCCGCCGAGTTCTCGATTACAAAGGCAAGCCAGGTTATTACGGGAACGACGAGCTATTCGGGTGTATACGGTGGAGACCCCATTGTGTTTAACAACGTTGCCCAGACTCCCGTGAGCTTTGAGCTGGTCGATTCCGATGACGATGCGAGCCCGGTTTCGATTAAGGGACGCTGCGCGACGGTGAAGGCCGCCGGTACGGCGCGTGTTGTCGCCCATGCCGCTGCCTCGCGTAACTATCTTGCTGCCGAAGACGTTGAACTGACGGTTGCTGTTGCGCCGGCTCAGCTGCTGGTGAAGGTCGACGATGCCGAGCGCTTTGAGGGTCAGAAGAACCCCGAATTTACCTCCAGCTTGGTGAGCCGTTGCGACACGTCGGACGTAAAGGTCACGTACTTCTGCTCGGCGAATGAGAAATCGCCGGCGGGTGAGTACCAGATC
>UROC01000034.1 GCA_900549345.1 uncultured Collinsella sp. | reverse complement strand
CGAGATCAGCTTTCCGGCCGAGATGGGTTCGAACTCCGAGTACATCGAGTTCGTCAACGAGCCCAACGGCCTCATCTCCATCGAGCTCAAAAACATCGGCAGCATCGAGAATCGATAAGTTGCGTTACGCCTACAGCGGGAAAGCAAAGGCCGAAGCCCTTTGGGTCTTCGGCCTTTTTGCTTGGAGCTCAATTGAGTTGCAGACTGAGCATAAGTCAGCGAAAACGCCCCTAAGCGAGCAAGGTGACGTGAAAGAGGAGGGAAGCGTACTTTGGTACGCGACCGACGATTGAACGTCAGATTGCCGCTCTGGGGCGTTTGCAGCGTCGAGCTGTTGCGCGGGTTGGTAAACCCGCGCAACCCTACAGCTGACGCAGATCTTCCTCGAGACCGGTCTTGCTGTCGGTCTTCTCGTCGCGCATCTTGATGACGCGGGCGGGGACATCGGCCACGACGGCACCGGCGGGGACGTCCTCGACGCACACGGCGCCGGCGGCAACGACAGCGCCCTTGCCTACGCGCACGCCTTCCAGGACCACGGCGTTGGCGCCGATCATGACATCGTCCTCGATGATGACGGGCGTGGCGCTTGCGGGTTCAACGACGCCTGCCAACACGGTTCCAGCGCCGATGTGGCAGTTCTTGCCCACGGTGGCGCGGCCGCCCAGCACGGCGCCCATGTCGATCATGGAACCCTCACCGATGACGGAGCCGATATTGATGATGGCACCCATCATGATGACGGCACGGTCGCCGATCTCGACGCGGTCGCGGATGATCGCGCCCGGCTCGATGCGGGCATTGATGCCCTTAAGGTCGAGCATAGGGACGGCGGAGTTGCGGCAGTCATTCTCCACATCGTAGTAATCGATGGAATCGGCATTGGCATCAAGGATGGCTTTGAGCTCATCCCAGTCACCAAAGACGGTCTTGCCACGACGGCCGCCGTAGACGTGCGCATCGCCCCACTGGACCTTCATGCCCGGCTTTTCGCGAACGTACAGTTTGACGGGCGTTTTCTTGGGCGCGGTAGCGATGTAATTGATAATCTCCTGGGCATCCATCTCGGCTGCGTTACTCATATGCTGTTTCTCCTTTGCGTGGGTACGGTAGATAACTGGTTAGGCGAACATGACCTGGTCGAAGGTGTAGAAGCCAGGGTCGCGGACGACGAGCTTTTGAGCGGCGGCCAGAGCGCCGTTGACGAAGATCTGACGGCTCGTGGCGCGATGCGTGAGCGTGACTTCCTCGTCCTGGCCAAAGAAACTCACCTCGTGCACGCCGGCGACGGTGCCGCCGCGCAGCGAGTGCATGCCGATTTCCTTGGGATCGCGAGCGCCGCACATGCCCTCGCGACCGTAGACAGGATGATAGCCAGCCTCAGGCTCGGCCTCGACCACGGCGTCGAGTAACAGCTTGGCGGTGCCGCTGGGAGCGTCGACCTTTTGGTTGTGGTGCGTCTCGACAATCTCGCAGTCAAAGCCGGGCAGTTCACGCGTGGCCTGGGCCACTAGGTGACGCAGGGCGGCGATGCCGATAGAGTAGTTGCCCGAGTGCATGACGCGGGCATTCTGGCCCAGCTCGCGCAGGCGATCCATCTGCTCGGGTGTGTAGCCCGTGGTGCCCGAGACCAACGCCGCGCCCGTGCACTCGACATAGGCGACGACGGCATCGAAGGTCACGACGTTCGAGAAGTCGATGATGACGTCGGCTGCCGGGGCGCTCTCGAGCTCGGACAGATCAAAACCGATCTGGGCCACGATATCAAAAACGGGCTGCCCGGCGGCGTCGATAATGCCTTCGGCGGTAGTGCGGATGAGCGAGCCCATGCGGCCCGTTCCCATAATGACGGTCTTAATCAAGCAGACCAGCTCCCTTCAGAGCATCGGTAAGTGCGGCACGTGTGTCGTTGGCCATGGGGCACAGCGGCATACGGTAGTTTGCCTCGATCATGCCCATCTGAGCGAGCGCTTCCTTAACGGGGATGGGGTTGACCTCGCTAAAGAGGGCATTGATGAGCGGCTGGCCGGCAATCTGGATATCGCGGGCGCGCGCTACGTCGCCGTCCAGATAGGCGCGGCACATGTCATGCACGAGCTGCGGCTGAACATCGGCCCACACGCTGATGGTGCCCGAGGCGCCCAGGCTCATGAGCGGAACGGTGAGTGCGTCCTCGCCCGAGTACATGCGGAAGTCATCGGACAGCAGGTGGGCGATCTTGGCTGCGTAGGCGGCGTTGCCCGAGGCCTCCTTGATGCCCATGATGTTGGGGTGCGCGGCCAAGCGCTCTACGTTGCGCTCGCTGATGCCGCAGCCACAGCGGCCGGGGATGTTGTACAGGATGCAGGGGATGTCCACGGCATCGGCGACGGTCTTAAAGTGCTGATAGATACCCTCTTCATTGGACTTGTTGTAGTAGGGGGTGATGAGCAGCAGACCGTCGGCGCCCAGGCCCTGGTAAGTAAGCGACTTGGTGAGCATGGTCTGCGTGGAGTTGGAGCCCGAGCCGGCGATGACGGGGACACGTCCTGCAACTTGCTTGACCACCGCGGCGACAACGGAGTTGTCCTCGTCGTCGGTCATCGTGGCGCTCTCGCCGGTGGTGCCCAGGGTGAGGATGGCGTCGGTGCCGTTTTGCAGGTGGAAATCGATAAGGCGCCCAAGCGCGTCAAAGTCGACACTGCCGTCCTTTTTAAACGGCGTAACCAGGGCGACGATTGAGCCCTCGAGATTGCGGATGTCCATGTTCTTCTCCTTCGCCTCCGCGATCTGGATGCGTTTGTTCCATTGAGCTGCGACGGCCAGACGCTCGTCTTGGGCGCGACGGCGGGCACTTTCGGCGCGCGACTTGGCCAGCAGCTCTCGGCCGCACGGCAGCACGTCGAGCGTGGCAAAGTAATCGCCCGGGCGCTCGGCGCGGCGGATGAGATCGGCCGCGCCATCGGGGCGCAGCAGGACCTCGGCGGAGCGCAGCCGTCCGTTGTAGTTGTAGCCCATGGAGTAGCCATGCGCACCGGTATCGTGGATTACAAGCAGGTCACCCATGTCGATATGCGGCAGCTCGCGATCGATAGCGAACTTGTCGTTGTTCTCGCATAGGTTGCCCGTGATGTCATAGGTGTTCGTGACAGGCGCTGTGGCCTTGTCGGCGCCGCCCGGTTGACCCATCACTGTAATGTGGTGGTAGGCGCCATACATGGCAGGGCGAATCAAATCGACGGCGCTTGCATCGACACCGATATAGTCCTTGTAGATCTGCTTCTCGTGGATGGCCTTGGTGACCAGGCAGCCGTAGGGGCCCATCATAAAGCGGCCCATCTCGGTGCAGATGGCCACATCGCCCATGCCAGCGGGAACCAGGATCTCGTCGTATGCCGCGTGCACCCCCTCGCCGATGGCGTGAATGTCGTTGGCCTGCTGCTCGGGCAGATAGGGGATGCCGACGCCGCCAGACAGATTGATGAAGGCGACGTGTGCGCCGGTCTCGCGCTCCAGGCGTACGGCAAGCTCAAAGAGGATGCGCGCGAGCTTGGGGTAGTAGTCGTTGGTGACGGTGTTGCTGGCAAGGAATGCGTGGATGCCAAAGTCCTCGGCGCCCTTGGCCTTGAGTATGCGGAAGGCCTCGAAGAGCTGCTCGGTGGTCATGCCATATTTGGAGTCGCCCGGGTTGTCCATGATGCCGTTGGAGAGCTGAAACAGTCCGCCCGGATTAAAGCGGCAACTGGCCGTCTTGGGGATGGGCCCCGCAACACGCTCAAAGAACTCAATGTGGCTGATGTCGTCAAAGTTGACGATGGCACCCAGCTTGTCGGCGAGCTCAAAGTCGGCAGCCGGCGTGTCGTTGGACGAGAACATGATGTCGTGTCCCGTGATACCCAGCGATCGGGCGATCATGAGCTCGGTATAGCTCGAGCAATCGCAGCCGCAGCCGTATTCGTTGAGAATGGAGATGAGCGCCGGGTTGGGGTTGGCCTTGACGGCAAAGTATTCCTTAAAGCCCGGGTTCCATGCAAAGGCGTCGCGCACTTCTTGCATGTTGCGGCGGATGCCCGCCTCGTCGTATAGATGAAACGGCGTGGGGAACTGCTCGACGATATGCTCGAGTGTCTCCTTGTCCACAAACGGCTGCTTGGCCGCATATGCCTCGTTGGGGGTCAATGCCATGTCCCGTAAACCTCGCTATCCAGACGGCGCCATCTGCGCATCGAATCCGCATAGCGTGGACCCAATGTCCGGATAGCGCTCCCGCATTGCTGCAGACAGTCCTGTGGGTGTTTCCCACAGGCCCACCAGGTTGTTCGTGCCCGAAAAGCCCAGTTCGGCGGGTTTCGCCTCCCCACGGGGTCAAAGCCTGCCGGCTCGCCCGCGGCTCTTCGTGCCCGCGCCTCTATCAAGTGGTAAAGACCCTATCACGTTGCACTTTACCAAACAAGAGTATTCGTATATAACGTTTAAAAAATGCAGGGATATGCTGGAAACATGTGCGCCACAATCCTGTATCACAATAAGTTGCAACAGATGTGCCTCACGAAGGGATCCTCTATGACCGAGCTCCAAGAACTCCGTCGCTATCGCCGCGATCTCCATCGCATTCCGGAGCTCGATTTCGATCTTCCGCAAACCATTGCCTATATCGAGGGCGTGCTGGCACCGCTCACCTGCGAAGTGACCCATCCGTGCCCCAGCTGCGTCTGTGCTTTCTTCGACGCCGGCGTTGATGCCGCGCATGCCACGGCGATTCGCGCCGATATGGATGCGCTGCCCATCGCGGAGGCGACGGGAGCGGCCTTTGCCTCGACCCATCCCGGCAAGATGCACGCTTGCGGACATGACGGACACATGGCCATGGCGCTTGCCGCCGCGACGTATGTCGACCGTACGATTCGCGAACAGCCGGGCGCCATGAGGCGCAACGCTCTCTTTGTGTTCCAGCCGGCCGAGGAAACGACCGGTGGTGCCAAGACGGTGTGCGAGAGCGGCGTGTTCGAGCGCTACGGGGCGGATCGCATCTTCGGCTTCCACGTATGGCCCGATTTGCCCGCCGGCACGTTGGCGAGCTGTTCCGGTCCGCTGCTGGCGCGTTCGAGTGAGATGCACATTCATATTCACGGGACGAGCATCCATATCGCTAAGACCTATGGCGTTCCGGTCGAGGAGTCGCACGATGCGGCGCTGGCGGCTGCCAAGTTCTTGGTTTCCGAGCGCGAACTCATGGACGAGTTGGGTGTCGACGAGCCCTGCATTGGTAAGTTCGGCCTGTTGCAGGCCGGCACCGTCTGCAATGCGGTAGCGGGGGAGGCCCATGTCGCCGGTAGCTTGCGTGTGTTTACGGACGCCATGTTCGACCGTGCGCGCGAGGGTGTGCGCCGTGCGCTCGACGAGGCGTGCACCGCAACGGGCTGCACGTACGATCTCAATTTTGCCGAGGGCTATCCGCCAGTCGATAACGACCCCGAGCTGTTCGCCCACATTGCGCCTGTCTTGTCCGAGCTGCAACTCGTGGATGAGCCTTTGCTGATTGCCGAGGACTTCGCTTTCTATCAGCGCCATCTGCCAGGCGTGTTCTTCCTCCTGGGTACGGGCGTGCCGGAGGGACAAGATAATCCGATCGATTCGGATGGCTGTCCCGCCTATGCCACGAGCGCCCTTCACACTGATACCATGCTCTTTGACGAGGAAATCCTACTCAAAGGCCTCGATGTCTACAAACGATTGCTTGGCTTGGAGTGACGATGGAACGACGCCGACAGTCTGCCGTATATAGTCCGGGTGGATGCGGATGCGGTTTGCTGCTGCTTCCGGTCATCGCTGTGAGCATTGGCGTGATGTTTGTGTTTGCTGGGCTGGCTGCGGCGGCACTCGTACTGTTTATCACCGCCATCGGCGTGACGGTCTGGCTGTGCCGTTCTCGCGAGCAGCGCCGCGCCGACGGTAAGACCAATGTCGGCTGGGTCGTCTTCCTGATCATTGCGTACCTATTGAGCATCAGCTACCTGGTGTTCTTTGTCCTAATGATGATCAGTGCCTTTACCGGGAAATCCGTCACGGTGGGTTGATGCGCTGCCAGCAGACGGTCACGCAAAGTGCGTTTGCTCGGCGTCTGGATAGCTGCATTGGCCGTTTACCGCAACCTTAGCTCTCAGCTAATGAATTCAAATTCAATCCTTCCTACGATGTGCTGTGTGCCGGCACGGTAGCCGGATCGTAGGAAGGATGAATAATGGCAAAAGAGGGAAAGAAGCCGATCGGCAAGATTGTCCTAGGCGTCATCGTGGTGCTGGTTATCGTCGGTGCCGTGGGCTCTATGGGTGGCAATTCAACCGATTCGTCTGCGAGCGATTCGGCAAAACCTGCCGAGACGACACAGCAGGCTGAGGAGCAAAAAGAACCGCAAGAACCGTATACCATTGCTGACGAGGCTGAAGACACCTCCAATCAGTTTGCCTATAAGATCACGGGCACGCTGACCAATAACACGGACAAGGAAAAGAGCTACATTCAGATTGAGTATGTTCTGTATGATGCCGATGGCAACCAGGTTGGAACGGCTCTTGCAAACACCAATCATCTGAAGGCGGGCGGCTCCTGGAAGTTCGAGGCGCTGGGTACGGTGTCTCCCGACCAGGTTGCTAGCTGGGAGCGTTCGGACGTAAGCGGTTTCTAGCATGTTGCATGCACTGGGGGAGGTGAAGTCGTATGCCCGATAAAAAGCTGACCGAGGAGTTGCTCAATGAGCTTCTCGATGCGCCGAACATCGATGGCTATATCAGGGAGCACGACTTTGCCGCCCCGTCGCTTTCGGACTACCTGAAGCAGCTATTGCAGGAAAAGGGCTTGGAGCGCTCACGCGTGGTTCGTATGGCCGATCTCAATGAGACCTTTGGCTATCAGATCTTTACCGGTGCGCGGCATCCGAGCCGCAATAAGGTGCTGCAGATTGCCTTTGCGATGGCGCTGACGCTCAAAGAGACCAACCGTGCGCTGACGGCTGCCGGGGTAAGCGTCCTTAACTGTAAGGACCGCCGCGATGCGATTATCATCTTTTGCATCGATCGCGGGTGCAGCCTCCAAAAGGTCAACGAGGAGCTGTATCGCTTTGGCGAGGAGACGGTGAGTTAGCGGCTGATATCTGAGCCGGCGGAGCTGCCGAACAACGATGCAAACGAACGGGGCACGGATGCCATGGGGTGTCTGCGCCCTGCGCTATGATGGAGGCTATGGATAATCAGACCCCAACATATTCCGATGATGAGCTGACCGCAGCGCTTGCCGAGCACCTGGCGTCGCTCGATCGCGATGACAGCTATCGCGTGGAGCGTGTACTTAAGCGCTCGTCCGTTGAAATAACCGAGCTTGTGTACTTTGAAGGAACCGGCGGTGGTTCGCTCGGCCCCTTTGTCCGTAAACGCATCGATGCTTCGGCTCAAATCGGCGGGGCATACGAGCGTCTGTTTGCCGCTCAGCGGGCAGGCAGGCGTTTTGAGCACCTGCCCAGAATCGTCGATTGTCGTCGTGTGGGCGACGAGCTTAACGTGGTTATGGAATACATCGAAGGGGAGACGCTCGGGGCGCTGGTGGACCGTCTGGGGGCTACCCCCGATTATGCGCGTGAATTGTATCCTGCCCTATGCGATGCCGTGGGCGAGCTCCACGCCGGTTTTGCAATGGCGGGGGAGACGTCGGCGCCGGTGATCCATCGCGACCTCAAGCCGTCGAATATCATCGTGACAGGTGCCAACTATACGCCTGATGGCGGCCTGACGTTTTCATCGCTGGTGATTATCGACTTGGGGATCGCGCGCGTATGGCGCGATGGCGCCGATGCCGATACCGTCAAGTTTGGGACACGGCCCTATGCGCCGCCCGAGCAGTATGGGTTTGGGCAGACGAGCGTGCGAAGCGACGTCTACGCACTTGGCGCCCTGTTGTTCTTCTGCTTGACGGGAGTCGACCCTAAATCAGGGCTCGACATGCGCGAGCAATGCGAGGCGCGCGGCATTCCCACTCCACTTGCCGATGCCGTCTGCATGTCGATGGCGCTCGACCCGGCCAAGCGTTTTGCGAGCGCGGAAGCGTTGGGACGGGCGACGCGCGCGGCATACGATCTAAGTCGCCCCGTGCGGCCTCCTGCGCCTGTGCTTGTCCGTACTCCGGCCTCGGAGACGGTGTTGACGCCCCAAGGGCTCCAGAACCCCACAGGGCTTCCTAGGCCCGCCGCCTCCGCTGCATGCGGTCTGCTCTCTCGCGTTCCGGAGTCTCTGGGGCGTATTTGGAATACGCTCGTCTGCTTCTCGCTGCTTGTGTTCTTTGCCGGAAGTCACTTTGCCGTCTTTCACCCCACGGGAGCAAACCAAAGCTACCCGACGTGGCTTCTCATAATCGAGTATTTTTTCTTTGTCGATGGCCTTATGGTGCTTATGCATTTTGCGCTGCTCGATAAGCGCCGTCTTCGTCGGCGATTCGCACTGCTCGACAGCTATCGCGGCAAGAAGCTCGCGAAACTCTGGCTCAAGGCATTGGGTGTGCTGCTCCTATGCATGATCGTCATAGTCGCGGTTGCCAATGTGACCGGCGTCGTCGATACCTCCGCTACCTAAAAGAAAAGGGCCCCATTGGGGCCCTTTGCAGTTGCACTTAGATGCGGTTCATCTGAGCGGCGACTTTGTTGTACCAGTCCTGCCACGTGGGCGGGCAGTACTTTTTGGCCGCTGCTGGGGTAAGGGTGGAGCCGTAGTTGGCGCCCAGATAGGCGACGTGAGCGGAGATGCCCTCGCTCCAGCTGCCAAAGCTGCGCCAACCGCCGCCACGGGCACTCCAGCCCCAGGCGTTGTAAGAATTGGCGCAATAAGCACCCTTGGTGCTCTCGATGCAGGCGATGGCGGGGGACCAACGGGGGTCGACACCGGTATTCCAAGCGGCGACGGCAAAGTTGTAGCCCTGGCCTGCCATGGGGGAGCCGGCGAGATAATTGTCGATGCGGCTCGTCCACTCATTAATGAACGAATCGTAATCGGAGCTACCGGTATTGGCATTGTTCACCGTGGTGTCGATGGTGGTGTTGGTGTTGGTGGCCTGGCTGCTGGAATTGCTGCCGCTTACGCCCTCGCCCGAGAGCTTCTCGGCGGCAGCGGCCTTATCGGCCTCAAGCTTGGCAAGCTCGGCGGCATTTTCCTGCTCGGCTTTTGCCTGTGCCTCGCTGCGGAGCTGCTGGGCCTGAGCCAACGCATCCTCGGCGTTTTTCTGCTCTGCCTCAAGCTGAGACTTGGCCTGCTGGAGCTCAGCCTTGTTCTGCTCGAGTTCGGTTTGCATGTTATTGAGCTGTTCGATCTCGTCGACGCTCGAGCTCGTGATCTGGTTGGTGTATTTGCAGGTCGTGATGAACTCACCCAGGCTCTGCGCGTTGACCAGGAAGCTCACGATGGGATTGGTGCCCTTCTGATACTTGTACAGATCGCGCATGGCGGAGCTTGCCTTGGCCTGCTGCTCGGGAAGCTTAGCCTCGATTTCCTCGATGCTTGCCTCATTGGAGTCAATCTGCTTTTGCAGGTCATCGAGTTTGGTGCGGGCGTCGTTGTAGGCGCTCGTGGCGGCTTCGATCTTCTGCTGGGCTGCGGAAAGCTGGTCCTGCGTTGCCTGCGAGGCGGCATACGCCGCAACGGGGAAGAGCATCGGCGTGGCCGTCAGCGCAACGGCGAGCGCGGCGCTCGTGATGATACGAGCCGGCTTCGACGCAATGAGCGCTGCGGTGCGATGATTCGAATGCTGCATCCAGTCCCTCTGCAATCAATCGTAGGTTATGGTTCGAACGGTATTCTACTACTGCTTTCGACCTCAACTTGAACCTTAAAGGTTCCAAAGGGTCAAGTTGAACTTGAGGCTTTGGCCTTGACCTGCAGTTATGATGAATTGTTGAGAAACCATAGAGTTCAACTTTAACGTTACGGGGGCCTGTTTAAGAGGAGTTTGGGGCTGTAAAAGCTATCTCAACGTGGGGTTTTACAACTACAGCGTGCCCTCCTGGCGAGCCTGCTCAATCTCTTCGAGCGCCTCGGCGGGGGTGAACGAACAGGTGCCGTCGCCGAGTTTGACTACCTGGATATCGTCGCCGATATGGACCTCTCCGCCCTTTAGCACCACGCCGAAAACGCCCTCGTGGGGAAAGATGCAGTCGCCGGCGAGATAGTAGATGGCACAGCGGGTGTGGCAGACCTTGCCGATCTGACTGATTTCGACCAGGACATCGTTGCCAATCTTGAGCTGCGTTCCCAGGGGGAGCGAGAGCAGGTTGATTCCCTGGGTTGTGAAGTTCTCGCCAAAGTCGCCCTCGTTCACATCGAGCCCGCGCGCCCGAGCCGTCTGGATAGACTCTGCAGCTAAAAAGGAAACCTGGCGGTGCCAATGCCCGGCGTGCGCATCGGAGGCGAGGCCAAATTGCTCTATGACGGTGTCGTGCCCGTCGGCGACGGGTGACTTACGCGTGCCTTTGTGCTCCGACGTGTTGATTGAGACGATACGGGCAGGCCCGTTGTAAGCATCGTTTGCGGTGCGTAGGGGAGCTGCCGTCTGGGCACGATCCGCAAGCTCGCGCTTGGCGGCGTCAATGATGGGGTTGTTGATCGGATGAGCCTGGGGCACGGTGCACCTTTCGACGGGGCGGGCAACATGTTGAATCCTACAACAACGGTGGGTTCATTGCCCGTTGTCGTACACAGGTGATTGCCGCCTTCGTGCTGGACGATTACGTTGATTGCCATAGATACGGTGGAGCTTTGGGCGCCGGCGGCTTGGCACGCTAGAATAAATCAGTTGCGCAAAGACCGCCCGTTGTGTGGGCAGTTCATGATAGGAAGTTTCCATGGCATTGCAATTTACAGAGCGCGAGTTCATTCCCGTGCTGCTCGGTGGCGACATCAACGCCTATTCGGTGGCGCGCGCCTTCTACGAGGAGTACCAGGTCAAGAGTCTGGTCTTTGGCAAGTATCAGACGGGTCCCGCGTACCGCAGCCAGATTATCGACTACACGCCCAACGTGGATATCGACACCATGCCCGTGATGCTCAAAACCGTCAACGGCATTGCCCAAGCGCATGCCGACAAGACGATTGTCCTTGTGGGCTGTGGCGACAACTATGTTGCCCTCGTGGCTCAGGCCAAGGATGCCCATGAGTTGGCGGATAACATCGTCGCGCCTTACGCTCCCTATAGCATGCTTGAGCAGTGCCAGAAGAAGGAGATCTTCTACGAGCTGTGCGAGAAGCATGGCGTGCCCTATCCGCACACGTTTACCTTTACCAAGGCGATGCTCAATGCCCAGGGTGAGGCGCCTGCCGAAGTGCTCGACCAGATCGATTTTCCTTACCCGATGATTCTGAAGCCTTCTGACGGCATCATGTGGTGGCAGCACGAGTTCGAGGGCCAGAAAAAGGCCTATGAGATTGCCGACCGTGCCGAGCTGGAACAGGTCATTCGCGATTCGTATGCCAGCGGCTACACCGACGATCTGATCTTGCAGGATCGCGTACCCGGCAACGACGAGTACATGCGCGTGCTCACCAGCTATTCCGACCGCAACGGCAAGGTCCGCATGATGTGCCTGGGTCACGTGCTGCTCGAGGAGCATCAGCCCCATGGCGTCGGTAATCACGCCTGTATCATCACCGAGCCCAATGATGAACTCATGGGCGGCGTGCGTAAGTTGCTCGAGGACCTTCACTTTGTGGGCTATTCCAACTTTGACGTTAAGTACGACGAGCGCGACGGCTCGTTTAAGTTCTTCGATTTCAACACGCGCCAGGGCCGCAGCAACTACTACGTCACTAACAGTGGCTTTAACATTGCCAAGTATGTGGTGGACGAGTATGTGTTCAACCGCCCGTTTGAGCCGGAGTTTGTGACGGCGCAGGACGAGGCGCTGTGGATGGTCGTCCCCATGGGCGTCGTCGACAAATACGTCAAGGATCCCGAGCTGCGCGCTAAGGTGCATCGCCTGGACAAGGAAGGCAAGGGCGCCGACCCATCGTTTATGAAGGGCGACTTTGTCTTTAACCGCTGGCTGCGCATGTGGCACACCAAGCTGCGCCACTTTAAGCTGTTCAAGACGTATTACAAGTAGATGAGTGCGGCGCCCGTCCGGTTTACATCGGGCGGGCGCGGGTATGATACGCGCAATTGCGCAAGCGTCACCAAGGAGGCGGCGATGGAAAAGCTGGGAGTTATCGGCGGCATGGGCGCCGAGGCCACGTCGTATTACTACGACCAGGTAGTGCGTCATACGGCTGCTGCCTGCGATCAGGAACATATTGACATGGTGGTGCTCTCCAAGTCGACCATGCCCGACCGCACGCTGGCCATTAAGACCGGCGAGCACGCCAAGCTGCTGGCGACCATGAAAGAGTGTGCCCAGGCACTCGAGTCGCTGGGCTGTGCGCACATTGCCATTCCCTGCAACACGTCACACTACTTCTACGACCAGATCCAGTCGTTTACGAAGGTGCCGATTATCCACATGCCGCGCGAGTCGGTTCGCTATGCCCTTGCGGGTGCGGTGATGGGGGAGTGCGAGTTCGACCCCAACCTGAGTATGCCGGCCGAGCCGGTGCGCAAGATCGGCATCATGGGCACCGACGGAACCGTGGGCGCGGGCGTTTACGGCCGCGAATGCGAGGCTGCGGGTGTTGAGGTCGTCTATCCCAGCGAGAAACGTCAGAACGATGTGATGTCGCTTATCTACGATGATGTGAAAGCCGGACGTGAGCCCGATATGGATAAGTTCGACCGCGTGATGTGGGAGTTCGCCCGTAGCGGCTGCGACCGTGTCATTCTGGCCTGCACCGAGCTATCGGTGCTGCAGAAGTATCGAGAGATGCCCGAGATCACCCTCGATGCCATGGATGTCCTGGTGCGCGAATCCATCATCCGCAGCGGCGTCCCCTACCGCCTCTAGCTTCCGACCCGTCAAAAAGGGACAGGTTAATTTTGGTAGGTTTTATCTGGTGAAACAATAAAGGCCTCGGCTCGTTTGGTGCGAGCCGAGGCCTTTTGCGTTGGGCGGTTGCTGTCGGTGGTGAACTAGAACAGGAAGCCGATGGCGATGAGGGCGATGCTGACGATGAGTACGGCGATGTCCAGGCCCTTGATGGGGTAGCGCTTGTACGAGCTGGCGCGCGTGCGCAGATAGAAGCCGCGCTGTTCTGCCGCCAAGGCCGTGGCATCGGTCTTGCCCACGCTCGAGATGAGCAGCGGCACACACAGTGGCAACATGAGCTTAAGCTTCTTGATAGGGTTCTTGGTGTCGTACTCGACGCCGCGCGCGGTCTGCGCTTCCATGATGGCGTTCATCTCCTGACCAAACACTGGCACAAAGCGCAGCGCCGTGGTAAAGGTGAAGGCATAGCGATACGGTACGTGCAGCACCTCGACGCAGGCGTTGGCAAGGTCGTTGAGCTTGGTCACCATGAGCATGAGGATGAGCGGTAACGCCACACCCAGCAGGCGCAGACAGGCCTTCGATCCTGTGATGAGGCCCGTGTCGGTGATAAAGCCCCACACAACGTTGCCATCGCGCATAAAGGCCAGCTGGAGCACCAGCATGATAAGCGCGAGCGGAATCAGCAACTTGAGCAGCGAGAACAGACGGTCGACGACACCGGCATAGGCGCCCAGCGCAAGGGTGAGCACCAAAAAGCCCAGCAGCGCCACGTAGGTGTCGGACAAGAAGATGCCGACGATGATGGCGGCGGCGAGGCCCAGTTTGACGACGGGGTTCAGGCGATGCAGCAGCGTATCGCCCGGCATGTAGTCGATGACGTTAACCACGGCGGACCATCTCCTTGGTAATGCGAACGACATCGGTGACCTCGCTCACCTGCGCAAAAGCGGGCGAGACGGAAGATGCCAGACGGCGCGAGAGTTCAATAACCTGGGGAGGCTCCACGTAGGCACGCCGCATGAGATCGATGTTCGAGAATAGCTCGTGCGTGCGGCCGCGGTCGAGGATGCGACCGTCGGCCATTACTACGATACGCTCGGCAAAGTCGGAAACAACTTCCATATCGTGGCAGACCATGATAACGGCGCAGCCGCGCTCGGCCATGGTGCGCACCGTTTCCATGACGGTCATGCACTCGCGGTAATCAAGGCCGCTCGTGGGCTCGTCGAGCACGACGATCTTGGGCTCAACAACTACGACGGAGGCAAGCGCCACCATTTGTCGCTGGCCGCGCGAAAGCGAGAAAGGTGCCTCATCGGCAGGCAGGCCAAAGCGGTCGATAACGAGTCGAGCGCGACGCAGAGCCTCGGCACGGTCGATGCCGGCAAGCTCCAGGCCAAAAGCGACCTCGTCGAGTACGGTATCCTTGCAGATCTGGCGGTCGGGGTTTTGGAAGAGGGTTGCGACTTCGCGGGCGATGCGGCTCGTGGGAACGGCTGCGGTGTCCAGCCCCGTAACGCGCACGCTGCCCGAGGCGGGCTTAAGCAGGCCTGTGAGCAGCTTGGTGAGCGTGGTCTTGCCGGCACCGTTTTGGCCGACGATGCCCACGAGCTCGCCGGGATAGAGCGTCAGGTTGAGGTCGTGTACGGCGGCGCCGCCATTGGGATAGGCAAACTCAACATGGTCGAAGGTGAGTACGGGTTCGGCGTCCTTGGCATGAGGGCGCAACGACGGTGCATGCGGGGAGCCGGCGGGCGCCTGGGCTTCGCTGGCCGCGCGTGCGGGGTCGACGATGCCCGAAATCAGGCGCTCGGCCTCATCGACATCCAAGCAAGGGGTACCGCTTACCAGGCCATCGGCCTCGAGGCTATTGAAGATACGCGTGACGCGAGGGCAGTCGACGCCGATGGCACGGAGCTCGTCGGTATGCGCGAAGACCTCGTGTGGTTCGCCCTGCAGCGCGATTTCGCCATGGTTGAGCACGAGCACGCGGTTGCAGTACTCCGAGAGCAGGGCGACCTTTTGCTCAACGACGACGATGGTGATTCCAAGTGTGCGGTTTGCCTCACGCAGCGTCTCGAAGACCAACGTGGAGCTGGCGGGGTCGAGTGCCGCGGTGGGCTCGTCGAGAACCAAGACGCGCGGACGCATGGCGAGGATGGCGGCGATGGCTACCTTTTGCTTCTGTCCGCCCGAGAGGGTGGCGATCTCGCGGTCACGCAGGTCGCTGATGCCGACGGTCTCGAGCGTTTCACTCACGCGCCGCTCGATCTGGTCGTGGGGAACGCCAAAGTTCTCGAGGCCAAAGAGCATCTCGTCCTCGACGACCGAAGCGACCATCTGCGTGTCGATATCCTGCAGCACGCTGCCGACGATTTGCGACACGTCGGTGAGCGAGGCTTCGCAGGTGTCGTGGCCGTCTACCATGACGGCCCCAAAGAACGTGCCGGTGTAGTGGTGGGGCACGGCACCCGACAGGCAGGCGGCAAGCGTGGACTTGCCGGCGCCCGAGGGCCCGATGATGCCGATGAAATCTCCCTTGTTCACGCTGAGCGAGATGTGGCTGAGCGCCCGCTCGGTCTGCGTGCCATAGGAGAACGAGACATCGTCGACGTTGATGATCGTTTCCATGGATACCTTTCATAGTCATTGGGGACGTTCTTTAATGACTAGTCGTTTAAGAACGTCCCCAAGAGCTAGTTGTTTGGGACGGTCTTTACCGATGGGTCACTGTGGGTTAGTTGAGCTTCAGGGCCTTCTGGATGGGCAGGTAGAGGGCGCCGACCAGAATGGCGTTAAAGACGGCGGTCATGGCGACGACGGGCAACATAGCGGCGGCGAGCTCGCCGACCACGCCAAGCATGGCCATCTTGATAACCATGAAGATGACGCCGGAGACAAAGGTGGTCACGAAGGTAGCGACGATGGCGACGGCAGGCTTAACCTGACCGTTCTTGCCGGCGGCGTTGACGATGCCGGCCATGAGCATGGCGGCGATGCCCTCGGCGGCAAAATCGACGAACGGCGAAGTGGTGGTGATCTGGATCACGGCAGCCGAGATGAGGCCAATGACGAGCGCCTGGCCGATGTTGGGACGAACGACCAGGATGGTGAGGCAGAAGGCCGAGATGATGAACTCGGGGCTGATCATGCCGCCCGAGATGCCCGAGATTGCCTTGCCGACGGTGAAGTTGAGGATGAAGCCGGCGGCGAGCAGGATGGCGAGCAGGACGAGGGCGCGGACATCGAGTTTGCCGCGATCGGCGGTCTGGACGGTGCGGGGCTGGGTGGCGGTGGTGTTCTGAGACATGGTGAAAATCCTTTCGGAAGGGGATTGCAAGAGAAAAGCGGAGGCGCGTGATGCGAATGCGATCGGGCTCGAGATAGAAAAAGGCCCCCGGTCGAAACCGGAGGCCTTCCAATCACCTAGAGCGCAAAAACAGGCGTGAGGGACTCACTGTCGACCGATCGTATTCGCATCACGCCACCACCAGTTGTTGAGAGACTTCATCGTGTTCTTCATGTTGGTGGCTCCTTTCGTGATGCCGTGGCGCGGTCGCACCTAGTTGCTGTTGCGCTGCACTATAGCACAGCGAAGTGTGTGCGGGGAAATCTTTTTTAAAAAGATTTCAGGCGGGTTTCCCGTCGGTCAAAAAGGCGGGTTAAGTGGGCGTGGTGACTCATGTGCCCCGCCCGCTCAGCTAAGACGTTACTCCTTATTGCGACGGTAGAGGAAGTAACCGCCCGCGGAGATGACGGCAACGCCAGCGATGGCGAATGCAGCCACCATGCGGCCATCAAAACGATCGCCAGTGGTGGGCAGGCCGCCCTTGGTGTTCGTCTTGTTGGTGGTTACCGTGGTCGTGGTGTCCGACTTGCCGGGCTTCTCGGGCTTGGTGGTGGGCTGCTCGGGCTTAGCGGGCTGTTCGGGCTTAGCGGGCTGCTCGGGGGTACCGGGCTGTTCGGGAGTTCCGGGCTGATCCGGGGTCACCGGGTCGGTGGCAAGAGTGTCCTTGGCATAGGTGATGGACACCTTGAGGCCGTTGGTCTCAGTGTTCAGGTCGCTCGGGGTGAAGGGCGTGCTGAAATCCTCAGCCTTCAGATAAGCGCGCATCTCCTGGAGAAGGGCCTTGCACTTGACGTAGGTGTTCTCAGTGGCAGCCTTGCCGGCCTTGTTTGCCAGGGCGGTGCGGCCCTCAGTGGTGGTCTCGGCCTGCATAGCAGCATCGACCTCAAGGTTCTGCTCGATGAGCTCGTTCTGGAGAGCGTCGAGGTAGGCGCGAACGCCGGTGCCGAGCTGCTCGCGGTGCTCGTAGCAGAGGGAACTAATGTCCATGAGGACGTAGTTGATGGAGTTCTCGGGCTCCTCGTTGTTCACGATGTCCGTCTCTTCGCAGTGATCGTAGGAGACATCCTGATTGCTGAAGTAGGGGCTGACCTCGGTGAGCAGTGCAGAGTACAGAGGAATAGCGACGGAGTAGGCGGCGCGGGAGAGCATCTCCCACTGAATGGTCGCGATCTCGGGGTCCATGCCCTGACGGATCTGGAAGAGGTTGGTCTCGGTGCTTCTTTCGGTGCCGATGGCGTAGACACCGTCGGTGTTGGCGTTGAGGCCGGGGACATTTTCGCCGCGGTTGCCAAATGCACGGATCATCTCAAAGGTGTTCCAGTCGGACTTGCCGGGCTTGAAGAACAGGGGCTGGATCTCGCTGACCATGGCTCCGATTTGGTCGGGGCCTTTTTCCGGTTTAACCGTGACGATGTCGTAATCCGCACCCTTGGTCAACGGGGCCATGAAGTAATCGCGGCCCTGGACATAGCGAGTCCACTGATGAACGCCGGAATCGGCGACGCTTTTGCCATAGGTCTTGGCAACGTCGAACTTGCCGTCGGTGTACTCGGCGAAGCCATTTTTCTCGGGCATGGTCTGGATGCCCTCGGAGTGGAGGCAGTTCTCGGCGTCATCAAGGTTGACATCGTAATTGAGTCCGCCGATGTTGGGGTTGAGTGAGGCGACGTCATCGGCGAGCTTCATGGCGATCCACTGGTGGCCGGAAAGTGCGGCAAACAGCCAAGTCTCGTTGCTGTCGGCGATGATAATCTGATCGTTGCCGTTGGCGCCCTGCTCGTCGATGATCTTGCCGAGGAGCTCGACACCCTCACGTGCTTTGGCACTTTCGCCTAAGATAACGCTGCCGTAGCTATACTCGCCAATGCCAGTGTCGGTCAGGGGGTCTGCCTTGGCGGCTTTATCGTTCATGTTGGTGGTCAGCGTTGCGGAGCAGGACACGCCCTTCTCGTTGATGCCTGCCTCAGAGTAGGCATCATAGCGCCCGTGCCACTGCGAAGGATGATCGCGCACGTAGCTATAACGATATGTAGTCTTGGTCGACCTGTATGAGAAGTTGGACTCGTCTGAGCCGTAGGTATACCCGGGGGCATGCGACGGCTCAATGCCAAAGTGCTTGAGGTAGCGCGGGCCAAAGTCCTCGGCGCGACCATAATATGTGTTGCCGTCGGCTGTTAGGTTTTTGCCCATGTACATCTGCGTGCAGGCGAGCGCAGATGTCGGCATGGACATGATGGTCGCAGCTCCAAAGGCGAGGCCTATGCCTAGCTTCTTGAGCGCGTTGACGGGGCGAGTTTTCCTCATTTTCCCTCCCAGCGTGCGAAAGCCCTCTGTCGCCAGAGGGCTTCAGCCAATAAAGACACCTCATTAGCGTAACGAACTGGAAACAATATTCATCTATGAAAGAAACTTACTCGATAAGCGTGATGAAATATGCGATGAACGGTTAATCGTACTCAGTTTGCAGCTTTACTTTAATAAAGACGCCCTGTAATTACTGTAGCCGAATAAAGTAGCTGGGAATGCCCGAAATGAAAAGGCTCTGTTAGACCGGAATTGACACGACCGGCTGCCCTCTTGCCCTCGAGT
>UROC01000033.1 GCA_900549345.1 uncultured Collinsella sp. | reverse complement strand
TAATCTGATTTTATCTGCCATTTATTCCTGATAATCGTTGGAAACCACCGTGATAGGCTGCTCCTGCCACTCGACGTCGGAAATGCCCGACTGGTCGAGTCCGTTGCGCCGCACCGACTCTTCGGCGCCCACCGCTTCGGTCTGCGCCGGAGCCGAGGTCCGCGCCGGCAGGAAAACGTCGGCGAGCCTCGGATAGAGAATATAGATGAAAAGCAGCACCAGAACCGCGCCTACGGCCATCTTCCAAATGCGGTCGCGGCCCGTCTTCTCCTCCTTGGAACGGCGTGCGGCGCGCGCATCGCGCTGGGTGCGGATATATTGTCCGGGGCGGTATTCGCCGCCGGCGTCTTCGGCTCTTTCGCCCCGAAGCTCGGCGCGGCGCTGTTCGCGCGCCTCCTTTTCGGGGTCGTAATAACGCGGTATGTAATTGAATTTGTTCGCGTGCTTCTTGAACGGGGTGAAACCTAACATGGCGTGTCCTCCTATTTTTTTGTAAAGATACGAATTCTTCCGCAATTTTATTGTCTGCGAATTCCTTTTTCCGGCACGGACGCATGCGTCCGCCGTGCGCGGGAAGCGGGTTGCGGCCGGGGCGGCTCCCGATCTGCCAATACGGCGGAATGCCGGAACCCGCAGGGGTATTCAGCACTCCGCCGTAGAGACGAAACCGTATCGTTTCCTAACGGAAGAAACTCTTCATCCGCTCGAAAATATTCTGGTTTTTGACCGAGTCGGCCTTCTGGAAACCGGGCTGCCGGGACAACTCCTCGACCAGCCGCTTCTCCTCGGCATTGAGTTTCGACGGAATGGTGATGTCCACCACGACCAGCTCGTCGCCGCGGCCGTAACCGTTCACGTCGGGCAAACCCTTGCCGCCCAGACGCAGCACCTTGCCGGCATGCGTTCCCGGAGCGATCTTGATCTTGGCGCGGCCGTCTACCGTCGGCACCTCGACCGTACCGCCCAGCAGAGCCAGCGTCACGGTGATATTGAGGTTGTGAATCAGGTCGTTGCCGTCGCGCATCAGTTCGGGATGCGGCTCCTCTTCGATCAGCACTTGCAAGTCGCCGTTGACGCCGCCGTGGCGCGCGGCGTTGCCCTTGCCCGTGACGGTGAGCATCATGCCCTCGCCCACGCCGGCCGGAATCTTGATCTCCACGACCTCCTGCCCGCGCAGCGTGCCTTCGCCCTTGCACTTGTCGCACGGCGCGGTGATCACCTTGCCCGTGCCGCCGCACGTGGGGCACACGCCCTGCGTCTGCATCCGGCCGAAGAAGGTGTTCTCCACCCGCGTCACATGGCCCGTGCCGTTGCAGGTCGAACAGGTCGAATAGGAATTGGCATCCCTGGCACCCGTGCCGCCGCACTTGTCGCAGGCGACGGTCTTGTTGATCTTGAGTTTTTTCGTGACGCCGTTGGCAATCTCCGCCAGCGTCAGCCTGACCCGCACGCGGATGTCCGAGCCGCGGTTCACGCGCCGCCCCCCGCCGCCGTTCGACGAGGCGACGAGGAGGAACTGGCGCGCCGGGTTTCCCGCCGGCAGGTCCGCGGCGAGCTCCTCCAGCGACTTTACCGCGCTCTTCCCGTCGCGGGGCTCCAGGAGCGCGAGCACGGTCGAGAGGTTCCGGGCGCCGTCGGGGATCCGCCCGTCCGTTATCGCGAGCAGGCAGAGGCCGGTCAGCAGGTTGCGGCTGGCGTCCGTGAAGAACCTCTGGCCGGAGGAGAAGGCGTCGGGCACGATGGAGGACGACAGCTCGCGGAGCTCGGCCACGGCACCGGCGACGCCCTCGGTTCCGAGTGCCGCGATGGCGCGGTCGAGGGGGTTGAACCTCGCCGACTTGACGGGCTCGTCGAGCCGGATGGCGGCGACCTCCATCCCGGCCCTCCTGGCGAGCGGCTCGGTCCATGCGCGGATCTCGGACTTCGGGTCGTGGACGATGACGGAGGTCGGTACCCCGTGGGCGTTGCGGTCGATCGCAGCCGCAATTGATGGCGCCAGCGCGCGTCTGCTTTTGCCGGCGCCACTGCCCGCCCTTATGAGGCAGTGGACGGCGGGGACCATCGCGATCCCGCCGCCGATGCAGCCGGCCGCTACGAGCCCCTCCGCGGCGGCCTTCCCGTCCCAGGGAGGGCAGCGCCTCGCGACCCTGGAGGGCCTCGACTCGAGCCAGGCGTCCCCGTGCGTGCGCGTGGGCGCGCGGTCGCCGGCGAACGTCCCGTCGTGGAGCCTCGCCCATGAGCGGCCCCAAGAAACTAATCCGAGCGCGAGGACGGAGGCCGCGACGAGGGCGAGCGCCGCGAGCAGCTCGCCCGCCTGGCCCGACGCCGCCGCATCGGCGGCCGCCTCGAGGGGGCCGCGGAAGACGTAGTCGGGCTCGGGCCCCGGGTCGGCCGTGGGCAGTCGCAGCAGGACGGAGAGGCCCGAGATGAGGGATAGAGTCCACCACCTGGCGTAGTCCCAGGCGCCGGCGGTCGCGGTGCAGGCGATGGTGGCGGCGACGCCGTGGGCCGCGAGCGTGCCGGCGAGTTCCTTTTTCATGTCGCGGTTGAAGGATTTTGGTTTCATCTCGTGATCGTCCTCTCTATCCTGTTTGTAATCTTCAGCGCGGTGACGTTCGTCGGCCCGGTGCCGCCGGAGACGAGGATCCTCAAGGTCGCGGCGATGAGCCGCAGCGCCCTCTCGCCGGCCTCGTCTCCCATGTCGCGTCCTCTGGCGTCCCGTGTGGCTTCCCTGGCGACCAGGGTCGCCATCGCGGCGGCGCGCCCTAGGGCGGTGCCTGCCGACGGGGCGCGCCTGAATGCCCGGTCCGCCGTGGGACACCCCCTGAGGTCTGCCGGCTCGAGGGTCCGGCCGCGCGCGGCCTTTCGCGTGATCCTTTCGAGGCGCGTCTTCGGGATGCAGGCCCGGGCCTCGGTGGCGAGTCCGGCCTCCCGCCGTCTCTCCGTCGCGGGGCCGGTTTGGGGCGCGGCGCGTCGTGTCGGCACCTCCTCGCGAGCCGGCGTTCTGTCTGGGACTATGACCCGAAGCGCCGCGTTCTCGCACCGGAGGCCGAGGTCAGCAGCTGCCTTGCGGGCGTAGGCGTCTCGCGCCTCCCCGGTCAGGCACTTGAGGCCGGCGCACCTCTCGACCGCCTTCCTGTGGCGGTCCAGCGCGCCGGCGAGCTCGGGGGAGCCGGATGCCGCCCGGTCGAGGGCCTCCCTCAGCGCGGCGGATGCCTCCGGGTGGAAACGCCTGAGGTGGGCGGCCTCGATCCTTCCGTCCGGCGGCAGCTCGATATCGAAACGGTTCCGGTCGATGTGGGCGACGGCGTGTATTCCGTAACATCTAAATCGACAAAAACGGCAGCATAAAGTCGACACTTCCCGCAAGGGGCATGCTGACCAGATCGCAGGGCTATCTTGGTGGTGCTTCGTATCTACCAAAGGAGGCCCGGAGAGGAAATGATCAGCATGACCGATAAGAATTCTATACGCCTGCTGTGGCGGCAGGGGGACAGCGTCGCCGAGATCGCGCGCAAGACCGGCGTGAGCCGGGACACCGTCTACAAGTACCGCGACATGGACGACTTCAGCCCCGAGCCGCCCGCGAGGCGGGCGCAGGGCTCAAAGCTCGACCCGTACAGGCCCCTGATCGAGTCCTGGCTCGACGACGACATGCGCAGCGGGCGCAAGCAGCGCCATACCGCGAAGCGCGTCCACGACAGGCTCGTCTCCGAGTGCGGCGCCGACGTCTCCGTCAGCACCGTGGAGCGGTGCGTCAGGGAGATTAGGGCCCGCCGCTCGGCGGAGGCGGCCGACGCCCAGTACCTCGACCTCGTCTGGGGCCCCGGCGAGGCGCAGGCCGACTTCGGCGAGGCCGACTTCTACGTGAGGGGGATGCGGACCACGCTGAGCTTCTTCGTGATGACGTTCCCGTACTCCAACGTCGGGCTGGCCCAGGTCTTCCCGGGCGAGACGTCGGAGTGCGTCTGCCAGGCCCTGCGCAACGTCTTCGAGCACGTCGGCGGCGTGCCGACCAAGATCGTCTTCGACAACGCGACCGGCGTCGGCCGCCGCGTCGGCGGCGGGGTCCGGACGACCGAGCTGTTCGCCGCCTGCAGCGCCCACTACGGCTTCCGCTTCAGGTTCTGCAACCCCCGCTCGGGCAACGAGAAGGGCAGCGTCGAGAACAAGGTGGGCTGCGTGCGCCGCAACCTCTTCGTCCCCGTCCCCCAGCTGTGGGACGCCGGCGCCTTCAACCGCAGGCTGCTCGAGCGCAGCCTCGCCATGTCCGACAAGCCCCACTGGATAAAGGGCGAGCGCGAGCTCGATCTCTTCGAGGCCGACAGGCTGGCGATGCTCGGGCTGCCGGCCAAGCCCCTCGACTGCGTCACCTACGTCTCTCGCACCGCCGACAAGAAGGGCAAGGTCTCGGTCGGCGAGAGGGGCCGCCACCTCTACTCCACGCACCCGTCGCTCTCGCGCCGCAGGCTCACGGTCGGCCTGCGGGCGACGACCGTGAGCGTCTACGACCCCGACAGCGGCGAGCTCGTCTGCGAGCACCCCAGGGCCTACGGCAGCGCCCCGACCGACACGTCCGACCCCGCCTCGCAGCTCGCCCTGCTGGCGTGGAACGCCGGCGGCTGGGAGAACAGCAGGGTGAGGGAGGCGCTCCCCGACGAGCTCAGGGAGCATATGGACTCACTGGACAGGGCGGGCCTGAAGGCCGAGCTGAGGGTGATGCGCGACCAGGCGGCCACCTCCGGATGGGAGGCCACGCTGCAGGCGGTGCGCCTCGCCTACGAGGCGACCGGCCGCATCGACGAGGCGTCGGTCGCCGTCAGCGCGGCGCGCGCCGCCACGGGGACCGTCACCTACGACGAGCCCGTGGACCTCGGCGTCTACGACGGCTTCATGGGGGTGGCGTAGATGGCCAGGGCCGCATGCCCCGACAGGCGCCTGCTCGAGTCCTCGCTGAGGGGCAAGGCGCGCTCGATGCTGTTCTCGAACAGCGTCGTCGACGAGTTCTGCGAGGGGGCGACGCTCCCCGAGATGAGGGCGGTCGAGGGCCTGCTGGCCAGGCAGATGGAGGCCAGGGCCGCCAACCAGCTGGAGAGGAGGATGCGCAGGGCGAGGTTCCCCGCGGCCAAGTCGCTCGACGGCTACGACTTCTCCCAGGTCTCGTTCCCCGACGGCTACGGGGAGGCCGACCTCAGGTCGCTCGCCTTCATCGACGCGTGCCAGGACTTCGTCTTCCACGGGAAGACGGGCAGGGGCAAGACCCACCTCGCCATCGCGGTCGGCGCCGCCGCCGTCAGGGCCGGCAAGTCCGTGAGGTTCTTCACCGTCGCGCAGCTCGTGATGCACCTGGCCGACGCGCGCGACCGCGGCAGGCTGCGCAGGGAGCTCGACGACCTGCTGTCGGCGGACCTGCTGGTACTCGACGAGCTCGGCTACGTGCCGCTCGACGTCGAGGGGGCGAGGCTGCTGTTCCAGGTCATGTCGGCCCCCGAGGGCACCCAGAGCCTCATAGTCACCACCAACATAGAGTTCAGCAGGTGGGGCACGGTGTTCGGCGACGACAAGATGGCCGCGGCCGTCGTGGACAGGCTCGTCTACACGGGCAGGCTGGTGGAGTTCAACGGCGCCAGCTACAGGATGGAGAACGCGCTGATGCTCGGGAAGGGTGAGGCCGAATGAGGTGCGCCGCGGAGGACTGCCCGGTGAACAGGATGAAGGACCGCGACGCCGGCGCCTGGGACGCGCAGACGCTCTGCGGGCTCTTCCAGTGCCCGGGCTGCGGGCTGACGCCGGACCACCCGCTGATGACGGGCGAGCGGGGCGGGATGGAGGAGGTGCCCCCGGAGGACTGGGAGATACCGTTCTAGGCAGCGGGCGGGCCGGCCGCGACGGCGCCGGCCCGCCCGGAGGCGGTCAGCATGAGGGTGTCGAAATTCGACAGACGTATTTGTCGATTTTTACTTGACGGAACACACCCGGGCAGGTGGGCGACCCCGAGCCCCGCGGCGCGGGCCCGCCTCACGGCGAGGGACCCTATGTTGCGGAACTGGTCGACGACGACGAGCGTGCCGGCGGGCGCGGAGGCGAACAGCGCGTCGAGCTCGGCCTCCCTGTTGCGGACGGGGGCGCTGGCCAGCACCTCCCCGTCGCGGTCGACCAGGCAGGCCCAGTGCGATGACTTGCCGACGTCCAGGCCGAGCACGGCCGCGGGCCTGGTGGATGGCGCTTTCACGGTGGTATCCTTCCGGTAGTCGTTCGACCGGATGGCCTCCCCCTCGGCACTCACATTACCAGCCGCGGCGCCTGCCCGGCACTTTCCTATCAGCCGTCGGGGGCGGCGCGTCCCGCGCCGGCAGCACCCAACGGGCCCTCTCGGGGGCAGGGACGTTCGGCCGTGCGCGGGCGCCCGGTCGGCGGCCCGTTCTGGGCGCGCCTCAATCGTAGCCCGAGACGGTCCCGGGCTGACAATTTCGACTGTAATGGACGTTCTTGAATGACTAGTCAAACAAGAACGTCCCCAACGACTACTTGCGACCAAGGCAACGTCGATGTCTTGGCATTGTCAGCGAAAACGCCCCTAAGCGAGCAAGGTGACGTGAAAGAGGAGGGCATTGACCTTTTGGTCATGCCCGACGATTGAACGTCAGATTGCCGCTTAGGGGCGTTTGCAGCGTCGAGCCATTACGCGGTTTGGTAAAACCGCGTAACCCTACAACTCTACGACCTCAACGTTGTTGTAGATCTCGTCCCAGCGGTCCATGACCAGGTGGCCGGTCTTGGGGTCCATGGCGTTGAGCTTGCCGCAGGTATTGGCAGTCTTGAGCACCGTGACGTCGTCGGCACCAGCAGCAATGGCATGCGCAAAGCCGGCGATGGTCGAGTCGCCGGAACCCGTCGCGTTCACAGCCGCAATCGCGGGCGTCTTGGCGCGGAATGCGCGACCCTCATGGAAGCCCACCGAACCGGCAGCGCCCATCGAAACGACAACCCAGGGGATACCGGCAAAACGGTCATCGGCGGCAAGCGCCTCGCGCAGGGCATCGACATCATCGGTCGTAAAGGACGTACCCAGCAGGCCGTTAATCTCGGTCAGGTTGGGCTTTACGAGCTCAGGCTTAGCGTCGGACTCCAGCGCGGCCTCCAGCGATGCACCCGAGGTGTCGAGCAGCACCTTGGCGCCCGCCTCCTCGGCGATCTTGACGAGCTCAGCATAGTAGCCGGCATCGACGCCACGAGGCAGCGAGCCCGAAAGCGTCACAACGTCCGCCTTCGCTGCAAGCTCGGCGAACTTGGCCGTAAAGGCCTCGAGCTCGGCCGGGGCGATCTGCGGGCCGCTCTCCAGCAGCTCGGTCTGATTACCCTCGTGCAGAATATTCAGGCAAATGCGCGTCTCACCGGCGATGGGTACAAAGTCGTTCTTGACACCGTCGGCATCCATAAGCTCGGCCATATAGGCACCCATGTGGCCGCCGAGCAGACCGGTCGCGAGCACATCGTCGCCCAACTGCAGCAGCACACGGCTCACGTTGAGGCCCTTGCCGCCAGCGGTCTTTTCGGGCGTCACACGGTTAACATCGTCGATAATCAGCTTGTCGAGCTGATAGCGCGTATCAATCGACGGGTTCATGGTAACGGTCAGAATCATGTTGAACTCCTGTTCCGGGGCGGCATAACCCGCCCCAAACATACGATAACTCGTTAAAGGATCTCGATCTCAAAGCCGCGGACGATGGTCTCTCCCGGCTTGGCCACCAAGCAGCCACGCTTGTGCTCCAGAATATCGTCCTCGTCGGAGCAGGTGGACAGACCGCCCCACGGTTCAACAGCCACAAAGTCGCCCTCGGGCTTGCTCCACACAATCAGGTACGGCATATCGGGGAACGTCAGGCGCACGCCCTTGTCCTCGGTTTTCTTGGTCAACGTAACCACGCGGCTCTCGAGCACGTCGAAGATGGTCTCCGCGAAGTCGAAGAGTTCGTGGGTAAGCGGCAGGTTCTGGCCGATCATGGGGTTCTTGCTGCTATGCTCAACATCAATCAGGCCCGTCGAGGGAACGGCAGTACAGAGCTCGGCGGCCTCGCGCTGCTCAAAACGGAGCTCGTAATCGTCATAGGACTCGCCCTCGTCGAGCGGGCACTTAAAGCCGGGGTGACCGCCCACAAAGAATGGCATATCCTCGGTGCCCTCATTGGTCACCTCGTACGACACGGCCACCTTAGCCGCATCGATCGTGTAGCGCGCGACGATCTTAAACGGATACGGATACTGCTCGAGTAGCTCGGCGTGGTCGGCAGAGCTTAGGCTCAGCGCAACCATGCTGTCGCCCTGCTCCTCGAGCTTCCACTCCTGCTTGCGGGCAAAGCCGTGGCGGGCAAGCTTGACCTCGCGGCCGCCCATGGTCATCGCGCGGCCGTCACGAAGGCCGCCGCAAATCGGAAAGCAAATGGGTGCCTGGCCCGACCAGACCGCCGGATCGCCCTGCCACAGGTACTCACGGCCGTTGGCCGCAATAGAAGTGAACGACCCGCCCGCCGTGGTCAACGCCACACGAATCAAACCGTTATCAAGAACAAACTCCATAGGAGCCTTCCCTTTCTTACGACAGCCCGCCAAGTCAATAGGGCTGATAGAAAACCGGCCCGCGCCCCCTCACAGAAACGCGAGCCGTCAATTGAAAAGCTGCAGAATGCCTGGTACCGCCAAGAGCGAAGCACTCAAGCCAAGCAAGCAAACGTGTTATCGGAGCAACTTGCCATACCAGAACGCTTCGCAACAACTGCGGTAAGCCCACAGGCCACTCAGACATCAGCGAGAAGCCAGCTGGCGAGGCAAGGTGCCGTGAAGCGAGACGGCATTGACCTTCTGGTCATGCCGTCGAAGCTGAGCGGCAGATTGCCCGCCAGATGGCTTCGCAGCGTCGACCGGTCCGGCGTTTGTTAAAACGCCGGAACCTAATTAGTCGTGGTATTCGCCGCGGTCCCACTTCTCGAGGAACTCGTCAAAGAAGTGCGGGTCAGCCTGAGCCTCGGCGTCGGCCTTATTGCAGGCATCGATCTTGGCGATCAGGGCATCGTGCTCGGGAGTCTTCTCGTAGGGCTCCTCCAGGAAGGCAAGCATGATATCGGCCATCAGGAACTCGCCGGTGATCTTGCCGCCAAAGCCCACAATGTTGGCGTTGAGCTCACGACGGGCATACAGGGCAGAGGTCATGTCGCGGACCAGGGCGCAACGGGCGCCGGGGACCTTGTTGACGGCGTTGGTGATGCCGATGCCGGTGCCGCACAGGGCCACACCAAAGTCGGCCTTGCCGCTGGCAACAGCCTCGCCCACGGCCTTGCCGTAGATGGGATAGTGCGTACGGGTGTGGCTGTAGGTGCCGCAGTCGAGCACCTTGTAGCCAGCCTGCTCCAGGCGGTCGGCCAGATAGATCTTCTCGTCCGTAACGATATGGTCGCAACCGATTGCGATGGTCTTCTTCATCAGAACGTCCTTTCGTCTGAATTCACAAGTTGAGGTAGAAGTTCGAGTTCTCGGTGGCTCTCGTTAGGCCATCTTGTTGAGCATGTCGACACGGATCTGGTGACGGCCGCCGGCGTACTGTGCACGCAGGAACTCGCGGGCAATCTTCTTGGCGACCTCGGTGCCCACAACGCCCGGGCCCATGGTGACCATGCGCGAGCCGTTGTGCTCGCGGGTCATGTAGGCGGAACGCTCGTCGGAAATGTTGGCGACGACCATGCCCTTGATCTTGACGGCGGCCATATAGGAGCCGACGCCGTACTTATCGAATGCGAAGCCCTGGGAATCCTTGTGCTCCAGCAGGTCCTTGGCAACGGCGGTGGCGGAATCGACAAAGTCCGCGGCAGGGGTCTCGGAATAGTCGACGACCTCGTGACCGTCGGCGATGAGCATCTCCTTGATGGACTCCTTCATCGACATACCGTCGGCATCGGAAGCGATTACAACCCTCATGACATCCTCCTTGAGAGATACGCAGGTGCGTAGTTTCTGTTTGGAAGTGTTGAATCGCGTTCAGGTCCGGGCATCTGAATGTGCGGTTCTTCACTGTTCATGTTTATTTGAACACATTCGAACATCGACTGCAACAATTATTTGTTTATCTTTGTTCTTTTTTGAACAAATACCATTCACAGATGATTGCTGACCACTTGGGCCCGGCGCAGACGTAGCGACCGCGTTTTCAACAAACAAAAGGGCGGCCGAGAACATGTCCCGGCCGCCCTTCTTGCGGTTAATCTTCCAAAGATCGCGTTGCCGCCTACTCAGACTGCCCGCTCTTCTTGGCATGTTTGGACGGAGCGCTCAAAAAACGACCCGTCAGATAGTTCGCGGGACCGGAGATATCGATCCCCAGCAACACGTGTCCTAGCCATAGGAACGCCACGAGCACCAGTAGAGGAATCACGCACGAGGTCACGATCATCACGATGACACCTTCGATCAGATCGGTCACCTGCTGCACGATCTCGTCGGTCATCTGTTTGGCACCACTGGTTACCGACGTGACGAGACCCGAGGCGCCGTCGGCAAGCTGCTCAAGCACATTCTTGGACTCTGTGGACTCGGTCTTTTTCTTGCTTACTTTGGAGCTGTCGCTATCTGCCGCACCCGCAGCGTCGGCCGCCTTTTGCTCGGCTTGCTCGATGCTAACGCGATACGTTTCGTCGACCTTCTGCGACACCCAAACGCTTGCAGGCACCAACGCCATTCCGATCATGGCGACCACCAGCACGCGAGTCGCCACGCGGCGCAGGACGGCGCTCGTGCTCCAGCGCCCGTGAATGCCGAGTGACACCGCAAAGAGCACCAGCGCAAACGGGATCAGGATGCCCAGGCCAACCGACCACAAAATGGTCAGCAGGTATTTCTCGAGGTAGAGCACGGCAAGCACGATGCCCAAGTTACCCGAAAGCTGTGCGAGCTGCTCGGCAACCGGTGTTCCTGTATCACCCGGCAGCGCGGTAATACCCGCAGACAGCGCCACGCACGAGGTCGTGAGCGCCAGTACGTTACCTTTCTTTTGATCGATGACCTCGATGGTGGAGTCCCAAGTCTTGGTATCGGCGAAATGCGGACGAGCCACAAAGCCCGACAGCAGCGCCAGTACCACGAGCGCAACGATAAAGCCAATCTGCAGCTTTTTGTTTGCGCACACGACATCGGACAGGCTGGGCTGCAGCTCGGCTACCGTCGTGTGCTCGGTTATCTGGACAGGACGTCCATGAGCCATCTCGTGCGCGTCTCTCTTTTGAATCGATCCGTTGTCCGGCATTTGGATACCTCCTCATTCCGGCCTGTATTGCGGATGGAAGTATACCCACCCAGTAAAAAACCGAACGGGAGGACAACGGTGCGCACCAAGGCTGTCCCTAATGACCAATCATTTAAGAACGTCCCCAATGACTATCTCGGGATGAGTTGCGGTGGAATAGGGATTGTTTTGTGCCCGCCAGCCCCTATTCAGTCCCTATTCCACCGCAACTTGGAGGAGGACAGAAAAACCCTGCCGCGGGTAGCGGCAGAGCTTTTGGAAGGGGACTTGGTTGTGAAGGCTCGCTAGGCGAGCTTGGCCTCGAGCTCGGCGATGCGCTTGTAGGCATCGATGGTAAAGCGGGTCTGCTTCTCCAGAATCATGGTGGTCATGAGAGTATCCTGAGCGTGAGCCATGATGAAGGTCATCTCCATCTCGCCACCGCCGGCCTCCTGCGAAAGCAGCTTGGTCTGCGTGTCGTGGGCACCGATGAGCGCATCGCTGGCATCCTTGTGCAGCTGCTCGGCCTTCTCAAAATCACCCTCGCGAGCAGCATCGAGCGCTGCAAGCAGATCGGTCTGGGCGTCACCCGCGTATGCGACGATCTCGAATCCAACCATCGAGATTTCTTCTTTGGTTGCCATATTGCGTTCCTTTCACATATGAACCAACGGAGAGCATCGCGTCCGGGCATACGCGCTGCGCTGTGTATGACAGAAACAATAACATTCAAACAAAAAAGAACAGCGCAAAACGTAATTTCGAGCTATGAACGGTCACTTTTCGCCCGTGAACGGTTTTTAAACCAATCCAAACAATATCGAACACAATTAGCGACAACCCAAACAGGACCGCACCCTAACGCAAATCGCGCACCGTATCGCCCTCTACGAGCATACCGGGGATCAGCATGTGCTCCACGCCAGACGCACCCCCCTCGGCGCCGGCAATCTTGTCGACCGCCCACATGCCGACGCGCTTGTTGTCAAAGCGCACCGTGGTCAGGCGACGGTCGGGCACGATATCGCCCAGGCTGTCATCAACACCCACTACGCTCACATCCTCGGGCACGCGCTTCCCGCGCGACTCGAGCCCACGGATGCAGCCATATGCCATGGCATCGTTGGAAGCATAAATGGCCGTACAGGTCGGATCGTCCGCCAGAGCCTGACCGGCGGCATATCCGCTCTGTGCCGTCCAATCGCCACGGACGAGTCGCGGCGGTTCAATACCATGCGCACGCAATGTCTCGCGCCAGCCTTCCTCGCGCTGCATGCCCGAAAGCGAGCGCTCGGGGCACGAGATAAAGTGCACGGTCTTGTGCCCCTGCCCCAGCAAATACTCGACAACTTGGCGCGAGCAATCGAACTGGTCGTTATCGACCGTTGAACAGAGCGGGTGCTCCAGCATGGTAACGAGCACCGTCTGCATGCCGGGCAGCGGCTCGAAGGTGCCAAAGTCCGCCGGCATGCGATTCATGATCACAACCATGCCATCCACCGGCAGTGCGCTCATGCGCGACGATGCACTCTCGAGGGTATAGGGATGTCCATCTACTTTAGTAAGGGTGATGGCATAGCCGTGCTTGTCGGCGGCGGCGGCAAAGCCCTCCATACGGTCGAGGTTGCCGGTACCGGTAATGCTGAACATGGCGACGCCGACCGTCTTGAACTTGCCGCGGCGCAGCGACCGGCCGGCGAAGTTTGGACGATAGCCGAGCTCGCGCATGGCGGCGCGCACGCGCTCCTTGGTCTCGGGGCGCACGCTGGGCGAATCGTGCACGGTGCGCGAGACCGTCTGCTCCGAGACGCCCGCAAGACGTGCCACATCTTTGACGGATACCGATTTTTTAACAGCGGCCATAGGTCGATCTTTCTATGTCAACGATGCCATTGGTGGCACCCTACGCAGTCAAATGAAACGTCTTTAAGTATATCTAACGCCTCCTCCGCCATACGCTCACCACCCAAAACCTACCGTTCACCGACAATCCCGCTTCCACGAACGGCTTTTGTCGCCCAAATGTTAACGTTGCCATTGTGCAAACACAGAGCCACCGGGCGGCTCAATCGTTTACGCATAAGGAATCGACGGTTCGCAGGCACAAGAACCACCGGTTCGCGTCTTTTTTGTGTCACAAAATGGCAACGTCAACATTTTGGCAACCGAACGCCAACAGCTACCATCGTTGCTAACCCACCGACTCTTAGGAGCTTTGCATGGAGCAACTCATCGCCACCATCGAAAAAGGTCAGCCCTTTTTCAACGCGATCGCCCGCAACAAGTACCTCAAGGCGATCCGCGACGGCTTTATCTCCGTCATCCCCATCATCATCTTCTCGTCCATCTTCTGCCTGGTAGCCTCGGTCCCCAACATCTGGGGTTTCTATTGGCCCGATGACATCAACAACGCCCTGTGGAAGTGCTACAACTACTCCATGGGCATCCTGGCCATCGCCTGCGCCGCCACCACCGCCAAGCACTTCGCCGACGCTCAGAACCGCGACCTGCCCAAGAACAACCAGATCAACTTCATCTCGTGCATGTGCGCAGCCATCATCGGCTTCCTGCTCCTTTCGAGCGATACGATCGCCACGGACGCCGCCAGCGGCTTCAACACCACCTATCTTGGTTCCAAGGGCCTGCTGACCGCCTTCATCGCTGCGTTTGCGACCGGCATCATCTACAAGTTCTTTATCAAGCGCAACATCACCGTCAAGATGCCCGAGCAGGTTCCGCCCAACATCTCGCAGACCTTTAAGGACATCATCCCCTTCTCCGTCTGCATCACCGTCTTTTGGGTCTTTGACATCGTCTTCCGCGCTGCCTTTGGCTTCTGCTTTGCCCAGGGCGTCATCCAGGTGTTCCAGCCCCTGTTCACCGCTGCCGACGGCTACATCGGCCTCGCTGTGATCTACGGCGCCATGAGCCTGTTCTGGTTCGTGGGCGTCCACGGCCCCTCGATCGTCGAGCCCGCCATCGCCGCCGCCCTTGTTGCCAACATGACCGACAACCTGGCTGCGTTCCAGGCTGGCCAGCACGCTTCCGCTGTCCTGACCCAGGGTGCCCAGTACTTCGTCGTCTGCATGGGCGGCACCGGTGCCACGCTCGTCCTGGTCTTCATGTTCTGCTTCCTGGCCAAGTCTCAGGAGATGCGCGCCGTCGGTAAGGCAGCCATCGTCCCCGTGTGCTTTGCCGTCAACGAGCCGCTGCTGTTCGCCGCACCTATCGTGCTCAACCCCGTCTTCTTTGTCCCGTTTGTCTTTGCCCCGATCGCCAACATCTGGATCCTCAAGATCTTTATCGACTTCTTGGGCATGAACGGCTTTATGTACACCCTGCCTTGGACCGTCCCCGGCCCCATCGGCACCATCATGGGCTTGGGCTTCCAGCCGCTCGCCTTTGTGATGCTCGCCCTCATCCTGGTCGTCGACTTTGCCCTGTACTACCCGTTCTTCCGTGCCTATGACGCCCAGAAGTGCGCCGAGGAGGCCGAGATCTCCCAGGAGGAGCTCGCCGCCAAGAACGCCGAGAAGGCCGCCAAACTCAACGATGCCTTCCAGGGCAAGGCCGATGCCAAGAGCGTTGCCGCCGGCGCCGCTGCCGAGGCCGTGAAGGCCGACGCCCCTGCCGCTTCCGCAGCACCCGCTGCCGAGGCAACGACCGCCAGCGACCTTAACGGCAAGCGCGTGCTCGTGCTCTGCCAGGGCGGCGGCACTTCGGGCCTGCTCGCCAACGCGCTGGCCAAGGCCGCCAAGGAGCGCGGCATCGATCTTGAGACCGCTGCCGAGGCCTATGGCAACCACGTGGACATGCTCCCCGACTTTGACCTAGTCGTCCTGGCCCCGCAGGCCGCAAGCTACCTGGCCGACCTGCAGAAAGACTGCGAGCGCGTGGGCAACAAATGCGTCGCCTGCCGCGGTAAGCAGTACATTGAGCTCTCCCAGAACGGCGACAAGTCTCTCGCCTTTGTGAGCGAGCAGCTGTCGAAGTAAGTAACGCTTAGGGCCAGCCGACTATCCAAGAACGGCTGGCCCTTCGATTTAGACGATTGGATCATCATGTCCGTTAATCCTGCTAGCGTCACCAACCCGCCTGCGCAGTTTCCCGAGGACTTTGTCTTTGGCGGCGCCACCGCTGCCTACCAGGTAGAGGGCGAGACCCGCACTCACGGTAAGGGCAAGGTTGCCTGGGACGACTTCCTGGAGTCCCAGGGGCGCTTTTCCCCCGATCCCGCTTCGGACTTCTACAACCAGTACCCCGTCGACTTGGAGCTGTGCGAGGAGTTCGGTATCAACGGCATTCGCCTCTCCATTGCCTGGAGCCGCATCTTCCCCAACGGCACCGGCGAAATCAACCCCGAGGGCGTCCAGTTCTACCACGATCTCTTCGCCGAGTGCCATAAGCACCATGTTGAGCCGTTCGTCACGCTGCATCACTTCGATACGCCGCTTCCCCTCTTTGAGAAGGGCGACTTCCTCAACCGCGAGACCATCGATGCCTTTGTGGACTTTGCCACCTTCTGCTTTAAGGAGTACGCCGACCAGGTGACCTACTGGTTCACCTTTAACGAGATCTGGGCCGACGCCTCCAACACCTACATCGAGGGCACCTTCCCCGGCGGCGTCAAAGCGCATCTTGCCGAGGCCTTCCAGTGCGAGCACAACATGATGCTCGCCCACGCCAAGGCCGTGCTGGCCTTCCACAACGGCGGTTTTAAGGGCAAGGTCGGCGTCATTCAATCGCTGGAGTTTAAGTATCCGCTCAACGAGAACGACCCCGCCGACATCAAGGCCGCCAACAACGAGCACGTGCTGCAGAACCAGTTCTTGCTCGACGCCACCTTCCGCGGCGACTATGCCCCCGACACCCTCGAGTGCGCCAACCGCCTGGCCGCCATCTCGGGCGGCACCATCCAGATCCTGGACGAAGATCTGGAAATCATGCGCGAGGCTGCGCTCTACAACGACTACCTGGGCGTTAACAACTATCAGTGTCGTTTCTTGAAGGCTTACGATGGAGAGAACGACCTGCACCACAACGGTACGGGCGAGAAGGGCACCGGCCGCTGGCGCGTTAAGGGTATTGGTGAGCATGTGAACAAGCCCGGCATCCCCACCACCGACTGGGACTGGATCATCTATCCCGAGGGTCTGTTCGATCTGCTCGTCTACATTAAGCAGCGCTACCCCAACTACAAGCAGATCTTCATCACCGAGAACGGCATGGGCTACAAGGACCCCTACAAGGACGGCTTTGTGGACGACCAGCCGCGCATCGACTATATCGAGCAGCACCTGCGCTGGCTGCTCAAGGCCATGGAGGTGGGCGTCAACGTGGGCGGCTACTTCCTGTGGAGCCTTCAGGACCAGTTCTCCTGGACCAACGGCTACAACAAGCGTTACGGCTTTTTCTACGTTGACTTTGGAACCCAGAAGCGCACGCCCAAGGCAAGCGCCTACTGGTACAAGCACGTGGCGCAGACCCGTCGTCTGGACTAGCGACTTGCGGCGAGCGAGATGCCCCGCTCACACAACCTGCCCCCATTTCTCAGCCGGGGGCGGCACGTCACACGGCGCGCCGCCCCCGGCCTTTGTGTTTGGGCGGGTCGGGGTCCGTTTGTCTCAATCTGTAACACTAAAACCGGTTTTAGACGTCTAGTTGTTACAGATTTAGATAAACGTGCGGGCCAATCCTCTCAATCTCGATCTGTAACATCTAGCCGAGTATTTCGCCCCCAGCTGTTGGAGATCAAGACAAACGAGCCGAGCGAGGCTACACCCGCAGGTCCTTGACGGTCGAACGCTCGATCAACGTACTCGGCACGCGAATCGCCTCGATAGACGAGCTATCACCGATCGCCGCCTCAAACGCAAGCCTACCAACACCGCACAGGTCAAATCGCAACGTGGTCAAACGATTATGCGGAATGGTCCCCTCAAGCGCATCGTCGATACCGACAACGCTCACGTCATCAGGCACAGACAGGCCGGCGTTTTCGAGCGCCGCGATAACTCCAAGCGCCATCTGGTCATTTGCCGCAAGAACTGCCGTCGGTGCTTGCGGGCCTCCGGCAAGAACCTCCGACGCAATACGCCGGCCCATCTCATAACCGCTATCGGCACTCCAATCGCCGCGCAACATAGGGGCGACATCGATTCGGGCGCGTCTGAGCGTGTCGCACCACCCTGCCTCGCGGAACCGCGACGAAATCGACTTTTCCGGACCGGCGACAAACCTCATGTTGGAATGTCCACGCTCCAACAGATAATTGGTCAGCAACTCGCACGACCCATATTGGTCGGAGTCGATCGTCGTACAGCGCGGATGCGCGTACATGGACAAGATGACTGTGTGCACCCCTGGCTGGGGAACAAATTCCTCAAAATCGGGAGCCATGCGGTTCATGTTGATGATCATGCCGTCAACGGGTCGTTCGACCATGCGGCGCGAGGCATCGGTGAGTGTATAGGGTTCATCGCCGCCCATCTCGACCATGGTGACGGCAAAATCATGCTCGCGCGCCGCCTGCATAATGCCCTCGAGCGTTGCCAGGTTGCCGGCGCGCGTAATGTTGTACATGCACAGGCCAATAGAACGATACGATCCGCCGCGCAGTGCCGTTCCGGCAAAATTGGGACGAAAGCCCAGCTCCTCCATGGCGGCCAGCACGCGCTCGCGCGTCTTCTCCGTCACATTGGGCATACCGTTGACCACGCGCGATACCGTCTGACGGCTCACTCCGGCGAGCGCCGCGACCTCTGCCGCACTCGCCGAACGACCATTCCTTGCCTGCGGAGCCATACCTTCCACGCCAGCCTGCTTTCCCGACTATTCTCAGCGCCCGTGGCGCATCGCGTATGTATTGATAACGTGCTCATCATACCCGAGCCGCTTACCAGAGCATGATTAATTCGGTCAATCAGAACCGCTTACCGAACAAATTCGACCGTTCGCTGGTGTTTGAAGTTGTTCTATTTCTATTCATCCCAACCGATGTTAACGTGCTCATTGTCAAATGTTCACGTGCTCATTTTGGTTCTATTCATTTTAACGAGGCGTCAACCAGCCTATTTCTCTATTGTTCGTCACCTTGAGAGCCCTTTGAGCGCAAACACACAAGACCGAACAGCGAGACGAGAGGATACATGCGTATGTCTTTACTAAACCGCGTACAGCATCTGCCGAAGGACTTTGTTTGGGGCGCCGCAACCGCCGCATATCAAACAGAAGGCTCCACCACAGTGGCAGGCAAGGGTAAGACCATGTGGGATGACTATCTTGTCGCCCAGGGCCGCTTTTTGCCCGATCCGGCAAGCGACTTCTACAACCGCTACGAGGAGGACATCCGTCTCTCTGCCGAGCATGGCCTCAACGCAATCCGCGTATCCATCGCCTGGACTCGCATTTTCCCCAATGGCGACGATGCCGAACCGCTCGCCGAGGGCGTCAAGCACTACCACGAGCTATTCGCCTGCTGCAAAAAATATGGCATCGAGCCTTACGTGTCCCTGCATCACTTTGACTCCCCCGCCACCCTGTTCAATCAGGGCGATTGGCTTAACCGCAAGACGGTCGACGCCTATGTTCGGTATGCCGAGTTTTGCTTTCGCGAGTTCC
>UROC01000032.1 GCA_900549345.1 uncultured Collinsella sp. | reverse complement strand
AACCAACCCCGCCTGCTGGTCGACCTGCCGGCAGCCGAGCTCGTCGAGCATGCGATTCGCCGCGAAGAGGGCCGTATGGCCTCCAACGGCGCACTCGTGATCGAGACGGGGGAGCGTACCGGACGTTCGCCCAACGACCGCTTTATCGTTGACACCCCCGATGTCCACGACAAGATCGCCTGGGGCGCCGTCAACCGCCCGCTTTCTGCCGAGAGCTACGAGACCATCAAGGCTGGTATCGTCGACTACCTCAACGAGCGCGATGTGTTCGTTACCCGCGGCATGGCGGGCGCCGACCGCAACCACACGCGCCGACTGCTCGTCGCCTGTGAGCGTGCCAGCCAGGCGCTCTTTATTAAGCAGATGCTCGCCCGCCCGCTTGCCCGTGAAATCGCACGCACCGGCGAGCCGGACTTCTGCGTGCTCGCCGCACCCGGCTATCAGTGCGACCCTGCCATCAAGGGCCTCAACTCCAGCGCCGCCGTGGTCATCAACTTCCAGGAGCGCGTGATTCTGGTCGCCGGCACCGGCTACTCCGGTGAGATCAAAAAGTCGATCTTCAGCGTCATGAATTACCTGCTGCCCGTCGAGGACGACGTGCTGCCCATGCATTGCTCGGCCAGTATGGACCCCGTCACGCATGAGACCGCCGTGTTCTTTGGCCTCTCCGGCACCGGCAAGACCACGCTTTCGGCCAACCCCACGCGCCTGCTGATCGGCGACGACGAACACGGTTGGTCCGACATGGGCATCTTCAACATCGAAGGTGGCTGCTACGCCAAATGCGAGGGCCTGGACGCCTTCCACGAGCCCGAGATCTTCAACGCTGTCCGCTTTGGCGCGATCTGCGAAAACGTGGTGCTCGACGAGAACCGCAAGCCCAACTACGACGACATCTCGATCACGCACAACACGCGCGTGGCATACCCTGTGGAGCACATTCCCAACGCGTGGACCAAGGGCATGGGCACCACTCCAAGCGTCGTGCTGTTCCTGACCTGCGACGCCTTTGGCGTGTTGCCGCCCATCTCACGCCTGACGGCCGATGCCGCCATGTACCACTTCGTGACGGGCTTTACGGCCAAGATCCCCGGCACCGAGGTCGGCGTCACCGAGCCCACGCCCACGTTCTCTTCGCTGTTTGGCGAGCCGTTTATGCCGCTCGACCCCATGGTCTATGCCAAGATGCTCGGTGAGCGCATCGCCGACGGCCGCACGCGTGTGTACCTGGTCAACACCGGCTGGATTGGCGGCGGCTACGGCGTGGGCCATCGCATCGAGCTTGCCTACACGCGCGCCCTGGTGGCCCGCGCCCTCGACGGTACCATCGAGGACAGCGAATTCGTGCATGACGATATCTTTAACGTCGACATTCCCACCACGTGCCACGGCGTGCCCGACGGCATCCTGGTGCCGCGCCAGTACTGGCAGAGCACCGCGCGCTACGACGAGGCGGCGCACAACTTGGCCGTGATGTTCGAGGAGAACTTCGAGAAGAAGTACTCGCACCTGCCCGAGTCCGTGAAGGCCGCCGGTCCGCACGCTCAGGTGCACGCCGACGCCCGTCATCGCGGCCGCGGCCTGCTGGGACTCCGACACTAGCGTTGCTTCAGACCCAAAACCACCATAAAGGGGACAGGCACCTTTGTGGTGGTTTTACTCGCGCGGATGACTCGGGTTACAATACGCCTGACATATTGCCCCCTTCTCCGGATGGGGGCAGCGTAAGCGCTCTTGTGGCGGCACCGTAGGACTTTGAAGGTGGCCGCTGTAAGAGCGCTTTTTGTTTAGACGCTCGCGTGGGGCGAATCGTGAAGGGAGCACGTATGAAGGGCTTTATTGCCGAGGATTCGTTTTGGGAGCTATTTCCGCAGGCGGCTGTCGGTGTTGTGGTCGTAAAGGGCATGAAGCCCGCGGCTCAGATTCCTCAAGAGGACGTTGATGCGATTGCCGCGTTGCTCGACCGCGCCAATATCGATGCGGAGCGTCACCTAACGAGTGATACCATCAGCGAGAATGCGCCGGTTAAGGCATGGCGCGAGGCATATCGCCTATTCAAGACCAAGAAGGGCGCGCGTTGCTCAATTGAGAACCTGCTCAAGCGCGTGCTCAAAGGCAAGCCGGTGGGCCACATTACGCCCGCGGTGGACATCTACAACACGGTGTCGCTGTCCTACGCGCTGCCCGTAGGCGGCGAGGATTTGCACGCGATTGAGGGAGACCTTTGCCTGAAGGTGACCGACGGTGGCGATTCATTTCTGCCGCTTGGCGAGGAGACAGATGACCCGACGCTTCCCGGCGAGCTCGCCTACATCGATGATGCGGGCGCCGTATGCCGCTGCTGGAACTGGCGCGATGGCGTTCGAACGGCGTTGTCCGATGATTCGGCCGATGCTTTCCTGGCGATTGAGTGCGTGGAGCCGGAGCGGATGGGGGATTGCCAGGCCGCGATCGATCGCTTAGCCGAGCTGCTCGAGCGCTATCTGGGAGCGACGGTTGTCGTTAAAACGCTTGTGACCCGCGACAATCCTTGCGTGGGGCTGTAGCGAAGTCTTCGGATCAAACTCGATGCCCCAAACCACCACAAAGGTGCCTGTCCCCTTTGTGGTGGTTTTTATGTTGATGGGTTAACAAATGGGATATTTGGGTACAGATATTACCTTGTGCGGCTAAGATGTTTACCCGTAAGCATTATGCAAGCGAAAGGCGGTCGTCTCCCATGCAGCAGAACGACGAGACACGTTTCGAGGACTTTGTCGGACTGATCAGCGGGCTCTACAAGGAGATCCAGCGTATCAAGACGTCCGAAGGCGCAAGGCTGGGCCTTAAGGGCTCCGACGTTATGTGCCTGTACTATCTTGAGCGCAGCAAGGACGGCCTGACTGGCGCCGACCTCGCCCGCATGGCCGGCGTTACCCGCGCCGCCGTTTCGCGCACACTGGCACATCTGGAGGAGGGCGGCTACGTCGAGGTTGACGACTCGGGTGATGCGGCCGTCAAGTATCGTGCTCCGGTGCGCCTGACTGCCCTGGGCGGCGAGAGCATGAGCGAGGCCGATCGCATCATTCGCGAGGTGCTCGATACCACCGGCAAGGCCATGGGCGTGGAGCAGCGCGAGCAGATGTATGCATCGCTGCGCACGATCCTCAACACCCTGCGCGAGATCTAGAGCCGCGCTGGCACTCGCTTTCAGCCAACAACTGCATCGTCCCGTTTGAGCGCGTACGCCGTGCCGGGACATTGTTGTCAAAATTCCCTGCGCGAGACCTGCGCAAGAAAGGATTCGCTATGTCCGTCCGAATTATTACCGATTCTGCGAGCGATATGTCGCCGGCTGAGCACCCCGCTCTGCGTGTTCTGCCGCTGTCCGTCACCTTTGGCACCGATGTGTATATGGATGGCGTCGACATCGATCACCAGCGCTTTTACGAGATGCTTGTGGAGCGCGATGAGCTGCCCAAGACCGGTCAGGTCAACCCGTACGCCTTTTCGCAGGCGATTGCCGAAGCGCGTGAGGTCGGCGATGAGGCCGTGATTATTACCGTGGGCGCCAAGCTCTCGGGCACCAACCAGAGTGCTCGTACGGCACTTGCCGAGGCGCCGGGCGGCGACATGTTCGTCGTGGACAGCAATAACGTGACCTTGGGCGAGCGCGTGCTGGTCGAGTATGCGCTGCGCCTGGTGGACGAGGGCCAAGGCGCGGCTCAGGTTGCGGCGGCTGTCGAGGCCGTGCGCGACCGCGTGGTCGTCATCGGCCTGCTCGAGACGTTGGAGTACCTGGTGCGCGGCGGTCGCCTGTCTGCTGCGGCCGGTGCCGTGGGTACGCTGCTCAACGTAAAGCCCGTGGTGGCTGCCGAGGACGGTCTGATCGTGCAGCTGGGCAAGGCGCGCGGTTCCAAGAACGGACGTAACCTGCTCAACCAGAAGGTCGAAAAGGCGGGCGGCATCGACTTTTCCATGCCGCTGGCGCTCGGCTATACGGGCCTTTCGGATGCGGTGCTCAAGAAGTATATCGAGGACAGCGCGGCACTGTGGGCTGGCCACACCGAGGGCGAACTGCCCGTTCACACCATCGGCGCCACCATCGGCACCCATGTAGGCCCCGGCGCCGTAGCCGTAGCCTTCTTCCAACCCGTTAACTAGCCCACCTGCCAAAACCACCACAAAGGGGACAGGCACCTTTGTGGTGGTTTATGCTATTCCGGGTGGAAGGGAGCGAGCAATGGCGTCTGAGGGCTTTTTTGAGCGGGTGTACGAGGTGGTCGAGCAGATTCCCGAGGGGATGGTCGCCACGTATGGTCAGGTGGCGCTGCTTGCTGGACGTCCACGAAGTGCGCGGTACGTGGGGTATGCCCTGCATGGCAATCCGCGCCCCGGCGAGATTCCCTGTCACCGCGTGGTGTTTGCCGATGGCCGCATATGCGATGGTTTTGCTTTTGGCGGTCCCGATGCTCAACGTGAGCTTTTGCTAGGGGAGGGTGTGGCGTTTAAGGACGACATGCACGTCGACTTGGCCGCCTGTCGCTGGCCTGCAGGGCTCTAGCGGCTCTGCCGTGGTTAAAACCACCACAAAGGTGCCTGCCCCCTTTGTGGTGGTTTAGTTTACTGGGGCTAACTTATGGAGAAGCTATGGCGGGCGATATTGATGCAGCAAAGTAAACCACGGTGAACTATATTGGTTTCAGCAACGGAGCAGGCAATAGGCGATGAAAAAGCCTGCCCTGTTGAGTTTGATTCGCATTCCTCCCCTCTGTGCGATTCAACGGTGTACTTCGGGAACAGGCCCGCTGGCAACTAACTGCCAGCGGGCCTGTTCCTGTTTGTCGAGGGAGTGCAATGGGCAGAGCCGAACCGGTCGGGCACCAAAAAAGGCGGACGCCGTAGCGCCCGCCCTATAGCAATCGAAAGTTCTAGCCAGCAGATCGAACTAGTACACCATGCCCATGGCGTCCCGAACCTCGGCCAGAGTCTGCTCAGCAATCTCGTTAGCGCGACGGTTGCCCTCGTGCAGCACGTCCTTAACGTAATCCAGGTCGTTCTCGTAGCGCTGGCGACGCTCACGGATCGGCGCGAAGTACTCGTTGACGGCCTCGGTCACGTACTTCTTGAGCTGGCCGGAGCCGCCCATGCCGATTTCCTCGGCAATCTCGACCTCGGAGCGGCCGGTGCAGATGGCGGCCGTCGAAAGCAGGCCGGACACGCCGGGGCGGTTCTCGGGATCAAACGTGATCATGCGCTCGGAGTCGGTCTGGCTCTTCTTGATGCGCTTGGCCGTCTCCTCGGCGGTCATCGAGATGTTGATGGCGTTGCCGTAGCTCTTGCTCATCTTGCGACCGTCCAGGCCGGGCAGCAGCGGGGTCTCGGACAGCAGCGCGTCGACTTCGGGGAACACCTTGCCGTAGCGGTTGTTAAAGCGACGGGCGATGGTGCGGGTGAGCTCGATGTGCGGCAGCTGGTCGCGACCGACCGGCACCACATTGCCCTTGCAGAACAGGATGTCGCAGGCCTGGTGCACCGGGTAGGTGAGCAGAAGACCGGTAAGCTCGTGGCCCGAGGCCTCCATCTCGGCCTTGACGGTGGGGTTGCGTGCCAGCTCGGCCTCGGAGACCAGCGACAGGAACGGCAGCATGAGCTGGTTGGCGGCGGGCACGGCGGAGTGCGCGTAGATCATGGTCTTGTCGGGGTCGATGCCGCAGGCGAGGTAGTCCATGACCATGTTGTACACGTTGTCCTGGATGTGCTCGGTCGTGTCGCGGTCAGTGATGACTTGGTAGTCGGCGATGAGCACGTTGGTCTTGGCGCCCATGTTCTGCAGCTCCACGCGGCCCTTGAGGGTGCCAAAGTAGTGGCCAAGGTGCAAGCGTCCGGTGGGGCGGTCGCCGGTAAGCATGGTGAACTTTTCGGGCGTCTTGGTCAGGCCCTCGCGAATGGCGTTGCTCTTTTGCAGCGCGACTTCGTAGCTATTCTCGTTTGGCATGATTGCTCCTAACGTATGTTCATGGGTCAAGATGATAACGCGTTTATTGGAGGGGCGGGTCGTAAGTAGGCGAGGGGCGGGAGAGCGGCGGCTTGTGCGATGGGTGCGGCGTGGCTGCACGTTTGGCCGGCGGCGCCTGGGCGCATCCTCGGCAGCTTACCCTAGCGCCTGTGGTGGCGCTCCTCCTTGCGTTCTTCTGCCGCCTGCTCCTCTTGCTTAAAGGCGGGATCGTCGGGGGTGACGAGCTCGTCCTCGTGCGTGCGTTTGTTGTAATGGTGACGCAACACGGGCTCAAACAGATGTAGATGCTTGGCAAAGGCCGCCGAGCCAATGGCGAGCACGGTAAAGATGAGCACGCGCATGGGCACCTCGACCTGGTTGATCGCGGCGGCGCCGGCCGAAAGCATGATGCACCAGGCGTAGATGAGGAGCACTGCCTGCTTTTGGTTGTAGCCCTCTTGGATCAGGCGGTGGTGGATGTGGCCCTTGTCGGCTTGCCCGATGCTAATGTGGGCGCGCTTGCGGCGCACGATGGCGCTAAACGTGTCGATGATGGGCACGCCGGCAACGATGAGCGGGATGATAAGCGAGGTGAGCGCGGCGGTGCGGCTCACGTTGAGCAACGAGATGGAGCCCAGCGCAAAGCCCAGAAGCAGCGACCCCGAGTCGCCCAAGAAGATGCTTGCGGGGTTGAAGTTGTAGCGCAAAAAGGCCAGACAGGCGCCAAAGAGCGCAATGGAGAGCGCGGCGGCGTCGATGCGGCCCGAGAGAACGGCCATCGAAAACATGGTGAACGACGCGATACCGCAGATGCCCGTGGCCAAGCCGTCGAGGCCGTCGATGAGGTTAATGATGTTGGTGAATGCCACCAGATAGATCACGGTGATGGGGTAGGCGAGCCATCCGAGCATGATTTCGCCGGGGGCAAACGGGTTGACGATGACGCCGATCCGCAAGCCGCCGATACAGGCGATGAGCGCGGCGAGTACCTGACCGGCTAGTTTTTGTTTGGGCTTGAGCTGATAGACGTCGTCGATAGCGCCGGTCGCAAAGATGACGGTAAAGGAGAGCGCCAGCATGGGATAGCTAATGTGAAGGCGCGGGTGCGGCACCAGGGCGGGCGGCCAGCCTAGGTGCCAGGTGCCTAGTATTTGCACAATGCAGGCCACGACGAGGCCCAAAAACACCGCCGTTCCGCCCAAACGCGGGATGGGCTTGGTGTTGATGCGGCGCTTAGAAGGGTAGTCGACGGCGTCGAGCTTAATTGCCAAGCGCTTGACCAGGGGCACCGTGAGGAAGGTCGTGATAAAGGCCGCCGCTGCCACGCATAGATACGGTATGTAGCTCGGGGATGAAGCCATGAATCTAAAAACCGCCAAGCGTCGAAGGAAAAGGTCAAAGGTTGCTACGCAAAAAGGCATAGCTGACCCATGATACTCGACCGAGGGGGTGCGGAGGTTTGCACCGTGCGATTATCACGCGCTTACCAGATATTGGGATGTTGGTGGGGATTCTGCTGGATGCCGCTGAGCGTCCATGTGGGGTCTGCAGCGGCGGTATTCAGAAAAATCGGCAAAAGAAAACCACCCCCCACGTTACGAAAATGAACCCACCTAAAACAGGTGGGTGCCCTCATCGACCGTTCCAGCGTCCTTAACAACGAAGGATACCTGTACTGAGTACGACTGTGTGGGCTCCCTAAATAAACGCGACGGTTCACCCAGTTGCTCCGCGGGGGGCGGAATACCTACATCATAAAGCGGCACTTTGTCGATTCCAGTCTTGACATTACAAAAATCGTGTCGGACGATTACGGCGCCTTAGGGACGGAGCCGTCTACGCGGCCTGGCCCTTTACGTTTGAGCTGCTGAATTGTTGTTTTGGAGCATGTTTTTATGCCGACGTCGTTGACCGAACTTTTTTCGCCCGCTTGCCATTTGTGTCCGCGCCGTTGCGGTGCGGCGCGCGATGAGGGTGCGCGCGGCGTATGCGGTGCTAACGACACGCTCAAGGTGGCCCGCGCGGCGCTTCATATGTGGGAGGAGCCGCCTATCTCGGGCGAGGCCGGCTCGGGCACGATCTTCTTTAGCGGCTGTTCGCTCAAATGCGTCTACTGCCAGAACCACGAAATCTCGACCGGCAATTTTGGGCTCGAGATTTCGCCTGAGCGCCTGGTCGAGATTATGCTGGAACTGCAGGACCAGGGTGCCAACAACATCAATTTGGTGACGGCGACGCACTATGCGCACCTGTTGCCTGCCGCGATTGCCGCGGCGCGGGCGCGCGGGCTTGCGATCCCCATCGTCTACAACACAAGTGGCTATGAACGCGCGAGTGCCGTGGCGGCGCTGGGCGATCTGGTCGATGTGTGGCTTACCGACTTTAAATATGCCGATGCGGGGCTTGCGCAGTCGCTCTCTCATATTCAGGACTATCCGCGTGTGGCCGTGTCGGGCTTAGCGCAAATGGCGCGCGAGATCGAGCGCCGCGGGGGAGAGCTGGTGGACGAGGATGGGCTCATGAAGCGCGGCATGATCGTGCGTCACCTGGTGCTGCCGGGGCATGAGGACGATTCGTGTCGCGTGCTGGACCTGGTGTGGCAGACGGTGGGCGACGTGCCGATCTCGGTCATGAACCAGTACACGCCCAATGCGCTCATGCGCGAGCAGGGCGGCGACCTGGCACGCGCCGTGACGCGCGAGGAGTACGAGCAAGTGCTCGACCATGCCGACGATCTGGGCTTTACGACGATGTTCTGGCAAGAGGGCGGCGCGGTAGACGAGAGCTTCACCCCGGCCTTCGACACCACCGGTGTTCTTACCAGCGCAAAGTAGTGCGTTCGTCGATGATTTTTCTGGGACGGGGATTAAAAATCATCGAGATGATCGCCTGCTCGAAAAGTTGCCAAAATAGCCGCGCCCCAAAAAGACTGGGTATTGGGCGTTGACAGTTGGCGAGCCGTAGGTAAAATATCGACTTGTCCTGGGGACGTAGCTCAGTTGGGAGAGCGCTGCCGTCGCATGGCAGAGGCCGAGGGTTCGACTCCCTTCGTCTCCACCCTTGGATTTGATAAGCCGCTGACATTGTGTCGGCGGCTTTTTTTAAAAGAAAGGGCTGTACCATGGCCGAGCTTGAGTCCCAACCACTGTCTGCCGAGGAGCGCGCCGAGTTGGAAGAGCTCGGCGCCGAGAAAGCTCGTCGCGAGGCCCAGGAAGAGGCACGCCGCGAGCGTGAGGAGTTGGCCGCCCTGCGTGCCGAGCGCGAGAAGGCCGAGGAGGCCGCTGCGAAGGTTGCATCCGAGCCCAAGCCCGCGCCCGCACCCAAGCCCGCTGCTGCGAAGCCTGCACCTGCCGCGCCCAAACCTCAGCCTAAAAAGGCCGCTCGTCCCAAGTCCGTCGATCCCAAGCCGAGCCGTGACGAGATGAGCTTTGCCCAGCGCATGGTTACCTCCAAGGAGCCTGCGGGTGAGAACGAGATCCCCGGTATGGCGCCGGCTCAAAAAATCATCATTGTCCTTGCCCTCATCGCGTTTGTCATCTTTATGGGCTACACGATCCTGACCAGCATGGGCCTGCTTTAGCCTGTTCGCGCTGGGCCCCATGCCCGCACGCCCGCCTCGCCAACCCTCAACCTCTGCACAACGCATCCGAAAGGTCGCCCCATGGCTTTGACCGACATCTCGCATCCCACCGACATTGCAATGCTCACTGATCTGTACGAACTCACTATGGCCCAGGGCCTGTGGGAGAGCGGCAAGGCCAATGAGCAGGGTTGCTTTACGGCGTTTTACCGCGACCATCCCTTCGGCAGCGCGTATGCCGTCATGTGCGGCACCGCCGAGCTGCCCGAGCTTGTCGAGAACCTGCGCTTTACGCCCGAGGACATCGACTATCTAGCTTCGCTCCAGGCTCCGGCCGGCGGCTCGATGTTTAAGCCCGCATTCCTCGACTACCTGCGCAACTTCCGCGCGCATGTGAACATTGACGCCGTGCCCGAGGGCGAGCTCGTCTTTCCGCGCGAGCCCATGGTGCGCGTCACCGGCCCCGCGCTGGAGTGCCAGCTGCTCGAAACGGCGTTGCTCAACATTGTCGGCTTCCAGACGCTTGTCGCTACCAAGACGGCGCGCGTGGTGCTGGCGGCGGACGGCCGTCCCGTTGCCGAGTTTGGCCTGCGCCGCGCCCAGGGTCCCGATGGCGGGCTGGCCGTCGCGCGCGCGAGCTACGTTGCCGGCTGCTCCTCTACATCCAATGTGCTCGCCGGCCGCCGCTACGGTATTCCCGTCTTTGGCACTCATGCGCACAGCTGGGTGATGAGCTTCGATTCCGAGCTCGAGGCATTCCGGGCTTTTGCTAAGTCGAGTCCCAAGAACTGCACGCTGCTCATCGACACCTACGACGTACGTGAGGGCTGCGAGCATGCCATTACGGTTGCCAAGGAGATGGAGGCGGTGGGCGAGCGTCTGTCGGCTATTCGCATCGACTCCGGCGACCTCGCCAAGCTCTCCAAGTATGTTCGTGGCCGTTTTGATGCCGAGGGCCTGCCCTATGTGGGGATCTCGGTTTCTAACGATCTGGATGAGTACACGATTCAGTCGCTGCTCGACCAGGGCGCGCCCATCGACAGCTTTGGCGTGGGTACCAAGCTTGCGACCTGCTATGACCAGCCGGCGCTGGGCGGCGTGTACAAGCTTTCCGCCCGCCGTGCGAGCGAGGCAGATCCATGGACGCCGGTGGTCAAGCTCTCCGAGCAGCCCTACAAGCGCACGATCCCGGGTGTGCAACGCGTGCGCCGTTATTATGACGGCTTTGGCGGCCCGGTCTGCGACATGATCTACGACGAGGACCATCTGGCGGGGGAGGGCACCGCGCGCGGCAATACCCTCGTGGCCGTGAATGATGCCGCCCTGGTGACCGACGTGTCCGAACTTGAGTATCGCGAGCTGCTGGTGCCGATCGTGCGCGATGGCAGTGCGGTGGCTCCGCGTGAGAGCATCCAGGACGCGCGCGAGCGCTGTGCTTGGGCGCTCGACCATCTGGACGCAGCTTTCAAGCGCTTCCTGTACCCGCAGACCTATGTGGTGGGTATGGAGCAGGGCCTGGCTCAGGTGCGCGACGAGCTCGTGCGCAAGAACATGGCCGCGGCCTCTGCCTTTCCCTGGGCTCACTAATTCCTTGGGCGGTAGGGGTGAGTCACGCTTCCCTGGCCGCTGAACAGTTGATTGGTTTGACGTATGACGACTTCTTATAAAACGATGGTGGTAAAGATCGGTTCGTCCACGGTGGTGGGTGCCGATGGCAAGGTCAACCGCGCCTTTATCGGCGGACTTGCCGATCAGGCCGCAGCGCTGCGCAAGCTCGGCTGGCGTCTGGTTGTGGTGAGCTCGGGCGCTATCGCCTGTGGCTATCCCGTGTTGGGCTTCGACCGCAAGCCGGTCGGTGACCTGCCGAGCCTGCAGGCCTGCGCCTCGGCCGGTCAGTGCATCATCTCGTCGGCCTACGACGAGGAGTTCCATGCGCGCGACCTGCTCACCTCGCTCGTGCTGCTCACGCGTCACGACACGGCGCGCCGCACGTCCTACCTGCACGCGCGCGACGCCCTGCTTCGCCTGGTGGAGCTGGGTGTGGTGCCGGTCGTCAACGAGAACGATACCGTCACCGTCGATGAGATCAAGTTTGGCGACAACGACACGCTGGCGGCGCTTGTGAGCTGCCTGGTTTCTGCCGATCTGTGCGTGACGCTCTCGGACATCGATGGTCTCTATACTGCCAATCCGCATGAAGACCCCACGGCCGAGTTTGTTCCTGTCGTGCATAAGATCGATGCCAAGATTATCGCCTCGGCGGGCGATTCTTCCACATCGGTGGGCACGGGCGGCATGATTACCAAGATCCGCGCGAGCCGCATTCTGATGACGGCGGGCATTCAAAGCGTGATTTGCTCGGGCGAGGAGCCCGATGCGCTCGTGCGTCTGGCCCGCGGCGAGAGCGTGGGTACGCTGTTCGATCCGCCGGCGGAGCGGTTGGACATTGCACCCCGCAAGCTGTGGATTGCACTGGGTGACAAGGCGCACGGCTCGGTGACGGTTGATGACGGCGCCGCGAAGGCGCTGGTCAGCCGCGGATCGTCGCTGCTCGCGGTGGGTATTCGCGAGGTCGATGGCCAGTTTGCCGAGGGCGATGTGCTCGACGTGTGCGACCCGAGCGGCATGGTTGTCGCCCGCGGTATCGCCGAGGCCGATTCGGACGTGCTGGAGCTTGCCGCCGGCCGCCGCCAGGACCAGATTGCCAGCAACCGTCTACTGGCAGACCTAGCCGAGAAGCCCGCGATCCATAGGGACAACTTAATCGTATTTGCTTAATCGTATTTGCATAAAGAGAGGCAGCGCTGCGGCTCGTTTTGCCAGCAGTGCTGCCTCTCCTTTTCCGGCACTTGGGGACGTTCCTTATGTGCCGGCACTTTGGGACACTCCTTTGCTAGAAGATCTGGCGCAGGTCTCCGCGGTTGAGGGCTTCGTCGAAGAGGTGCTTGAACACCACGCTGCCGTGCAGGCCGTCGTGCTCGAACTCGTTGGTCACCCAGGCATGCGAGTTGCCCACGCGGCTGAGCGTATCGAGCTGCATGCCCGAATCGACGTACATGTCGTCGAAATACACCGCGGCCTGCAGGGGCACCTCGTTGCACGCCAGTCGCTGCGGGTCGTAGATCTTGTCCCAGCTGGTGTCTTCCATCAGCAGATCCATCGCCGGCTTGAAGGGCTTAAGCTCGGGCATCTGCTCAAACATCCACGGGAACATGGCCTCGCCGGTAAACATGAGCGGGCGCGTAAGCGTGTCGAACTCGGCGCGATGGGCCTTCTCCTCTGCTGCGGCCCAGCGAATGGGTATGGTGTCGCCGTCGGCGTAGATGAACTCCTGAAGCGTCCAGTACAGCGGATTCGTGCGCGTGTTGGTGCGCTCGAAGGCACGCATCAAAAAGCTGTCAGATATCGAGACGCCGCAGGTCAGCGTGCCGTCGCCGTCAACAAAAGCGTGATCGATAATCCAATGCATGCGCTCAAAGCTCGGCTTCATGCCAAAGTCGCTGCCCATGAGCTGTAGGCGCTCGACCGTCATCGGCGAGCCGTCGGGCAGCACGGGCTTCTGAGCCTCGAGCGCATCGGCAAGAGCCGCCACGCGCTCGACGTCGGCGGGGTAGCGGTCGTAATACTGCTGTGTCTTGGCAGCCATGCGCGGGAAGGTGTGCGCGTAGACCTCGCTTGCGCTCGCCGGCACGTGGGGGATGCCGCCGCAGGTAAAGCTTGCCGCCACGCCCTCGGGGAAGAGCGACAGATAGCTCAACGTCAAAAAGCCGCCGTAGCTCTGCCCGAGTGTGACCCAGGGCTTGCCGCCAAAGCCCACCAGGCGCAGGTACTCAAAATCGCGCACGATGGAGCTGGCGAGGTGGCGCTTGAGGAAGTCCGCCTGCGAGCGGGCCGCATCGGAGCCTGCCGCCTCGGCGCGCTCGCCCAGTGCGGCAATCGTGCGCCCGTCTACACAGCTACTGCGTCCGGTGCCGCGCTGGTCGGGCAGCACGACGCGGAAATGCTTGACGGCCTCTTCGATCCAGCCATCGCTTGTGGGCGACAGCGGACGCGGGCTCTCGCCACCGGGGCCACCCTGCAAAAAGAGAAGGAGCGGCAGGTCGTCGTTGATGCGGTCGGGTGCGCAAACCACGCGGTAGAAGAGCTTGATGCTCTCGGGCGCACCGGCGATGGGTGTCGGTATAGCGCCGCGGCGCATGGTGCTGCCGACGGCCAGGAGCATCGGCTCCAGGCCGCGCCAGTCGAGGGGGACGTCGATGCTGTGGTCCTCGACATACAGGCCGGGGACGTGGTACGAAGTGATGAGGGCCATGTGAGTCTTCCGTTCGTTGCGGTGTTTCGGGTTGACCAATTCTACCGCCGCGGGCGAGGCCATGCGCAAATCGGCTACCATGGTTGCAAACTTCTAGGAGAAAGGGCCGCCCATGTCGGTCGATATAGCCACGTATGTCCACGATCTTGCCGTTGCCGCCAAGGCAGCGTCGGCCTCGCTTGCCACGGCGAGCGATGAACAGCGCCAGGAGGCCGTGCGCGCCATGGCCGCGGCGCTGCGCGACGGCGTCGACTCCATCGTCGCCGCCAACGAGCTCGATATGTCCGCTGCGCGCGATGCGGGTACCTCGGCCGGACTGCTCGATCGTCTGCTGCTGACGCCCGAGCGCGTCGAGGGCATGGCCGCCGGCCTGGAAAAGCTCGCCGAGCTGCCCGATCCCGTGGGCCGCGTGCTCGACCACCGCGTGCTTGCAAGTGGCGTGGACCTGACCCGTGTGAGTGTGCCGCTGGGCCTGGTCGCCATGGTTTACGAGGCGCGTCCCAACGTGACGGCCGACGCCGCGGGCATCTGCATCCGTACCGGCAACGCCTGCATTCTGCGCGGCGGCTCGCTGGCCTATCACTCGTGTGCCATGATTTCTGAGCTGCTGGCCGATGCGCTCGAGGCCAAGGGCTTCCCGCGCGAGGCCGTGTCGATGATCGAGTCCACCGACCGCGAGGCCACTGGCGAGCTCATGAAGCTCCGCGGTGCTGTCGACGTACTCATTCCGCGCGGCGGTGCAGGCCTGATCCAGCGCTGCGTGCGCGAGTCGCTCGTTCCGGTGATCGAGACGGGCACGGGTAACTGCCACATCTACGTGCATGAATCCGCCGACTTCGATAAAGCGCTCAATATTATCGTCAACGCTAAGACGCAGCGCGTGGGCGTGTGCAATGCCGCCGAGTCGCTGCTGGTCGACCGTGCCGTGGCCGATGCGTTTTTGCCTGCGGTCGTGGCCGTGCTGCATGACCACGGCGTGCTCATTCACGGCGACGAGGCCACGTGCGCCGCATGCGCCGACACCGGGCTTGCCGAGGGCGATGACTACGTTGCCGCGACTGAGGAGGACTGGGGTCGCGAGTATCTGGCGCTCGAGATGAGCGTGAAGGTCGTGGCGAACGAGGACGAGGCCATCGCGCACATCAACCGCTACGGCACGATGCACTCCGAGGCCATCGTTGCAGAGGACACGGATGCTTGCGAGCGCTTCCTGGACGAGGTCGATGCCTCGGCCGTGTATGCCAACGCCAGCACACGCTTTACCGACGGCGGCGAGTTTGGCCTGGGCGCCGAGATTGGCATCTCGACACAAAAGCTCCACGCCCGCGGCCCCTTTGCCGCCGAGGCCCTCACCACCTACAAATACAAGCTCCGCGGCACCGGTCAGGTCCGCCCCTAAACCCCTCGTAAACGAAAACCGCCACAAAGGTGTCTGTCCCCTTTGTGGCGGTTTTAGGTGGGCGGTTAGGCCTGGAAGGTATCGCGGTCGGGGGCGAAGGACTGCATGGCCGCGATGGTACGGTCGAAGAGCTCGGGGAGCTCCCAGCCCAGCATCTCGGCACCCTGCGTAATCACGTCGCGCGAGCAGCCGGCGGCAAAGCGCTTGTCCTTGAACTTCTTCTTGAGCGACTTGGTCGTAAAGTCCATGACGCTCTTACTCGGACGCATGATGACGGCAGCACCGATCAAGCCGGTGAGCTCGTCGCAGGCAAACAGGATCTTTTCCATCTGCAGCTCGGGCTTGGGCAGCGAGGTGTTGAAGTCCGACGTGTGCGTCTGAATGGCGCGAATGAGATCGGGAGAGGCGCCCTCGCCTTCAAGGATCTCGGCCGCATAGATGGTGTGGTTCATGGGGTCGTCCTCATGCTCCTCCCAATCTAGGTCGTGCAGCAGACCGACGATGCCCCAAAACTCCTCGTTCTCGGGGTCGAACTCGCGCGCAAAGTAGCGCATGGTGCCCTCGACCGTTTCGCCGTGGGTGATGTGGAACGGGTCCTTATTGTGCTCGTTGAGCAATTCGAACGCACGGTCGCGGGTGATTCCGGCGGAAAGTGGCTCTGCCATAAAAGACTCCTTGTGCTCGCAGGTATCGCTAAGAATGAATACTACTAGAACGACTAGAACGAAAAAACCACCACAAAGGTGCCTGTCCCCTTTGTGGTGGTTTTTGGCGCGGATGGGTTAGTTGAGGGCGGCTTGGGCTAGGCGGGCTTCGGCGGCCTCCTCGGTGACGCCCAATGCCACGGCGAACTCCTCGATGGAGCGGCGCTTGGCTTCCTTGAGTACACGCATATAGTAAGAGCTGGGCTTTTTATCGGCTTCCTCGGCCTGGCGAATGCGGTGCATCATGGTCTTTGCCACGCGGACCGTCTCGGGCGCGCCCAGCTTGAGCTGCTGCTTAAAGTGTGTCTCTTCAAGCGAGCTGTTGCGCTCGGTAAAGGTGTCGCACTCCAGCTCGTCATAGTGGCTCAACAGATGCTCGGCATCTTGCTGAGAGATGGCGGCATGCAGACGGTCGGCCTGCGCCACGGGGTACATAAGGATCGTCTGCGCATGCCCCTGCTTGGCCTCGAGCAACAACATGGGCTGCGGCGTGTCGTCCCTAAAGCCGACGACGGTGCAGACTCCCTGACCCGGATGAATGACGTGTTGACCGATTGAGAACATGCTACCTCCAACTTATACGTATTTACGTATGTTAAGAATACCACGCTGACGTGCGCAAACCATCACTTTATGCAGGAAAAGCACACAACTCCGATAGGTAAGAGTATTCGATAACAGACACAGCTCATTCACACCTTTATGCATTTTCAACGCCTGCATAATCTGCAGGCAGACCGGCATCTTTGAGTGACTCCATACAAGCTGTAGTCAATTTTGTGCATATGCAATATCGATTGGCTTTACCCTGCGACAGTGCCCGTCGCTTGTGATAGAGTGCTACAAACTCTGGCTTTTGCCCTACGAGTGACCAAGAGCTCGGGGGCTTTAACACAAGGAGGATCTATGCCCGAGAAGATTGAAGAGCTGGTACGCGCTGCGCTTGCTGCGGCCCAGGAGGCCGGCGACCTTTCCGCATTTGAACTTGACGATTGCGCTATCGAGCGACCGGCTGATACTTCTCATGGCGAGTGGACCTCTACCATGGCCCTGAAGTCCGCCAAGCTGGCCCACTGCGCCCCGCGTAAGATCGCCGAGGCCATTGTTGCCCATATGCCCGAGGACCCCGCGATCGAGAAGGTCGAGATCGCAGGCCCCGGCTTCATCAACTTCTACCTCTCCGTCGCCGTCAAGAATGCCATCTTTGGCGAGGCTCGCGAGAAGGGCATGGACTTCGCTAAGTCCAACGTCGGTGGTGGCCTGAAGACCCAGGTCGAGTTCGTTTCCGCCAACCCCGTCGGCCCCATGCACATCGGCCATGGCCGCTGGGCCGCGCTGGGCGACTCGCTCTGCCGTGTTATGGACCACGCCGGTTACGACATCCAGCGTGAGTTCTACATCAACGATCACGGCTCTCAGATGAACACCTTCGGCAACTCCATCAGCACGCGCTATATGCAGCTTGCCGACATCATCGCCAAGCAGGGCGTTGATATCGACGAGGCTCACAAGCTGCTGATCGCCGACCGCGACGCCTTTGTTGCCGACGAGAACGACGAGCACCCCGAGACCCATCCGTATCAGGACAACTTTGCCGAGACTCTGGGCAAGGACTCCTACGGCGGCGACTACATCATCGACGAGGCTGCCGAGTTCTGGCGCACCGACGGCGATAAGTGGGTCGACGCCGATCCCCAGGAGCGCATGGAGAGCTTCCGCGAGCGCGGCTACGTAAAGATGGTCGACAACATGCGCGACCTCTGCCACGCCGTCAATTGCGACTTCGATCGTTGGTACTCCGAGCGTTCGCTGTACGTGAAGGACACCGAGGGCGAGACCGCCGGTACCTCTGCCGTCGACCGCGCTTTTGAGAAGCTCGACAAGATGGGCTACCTCTACACCAAGGACGGCGCCCTGTGGTTCCGCTCCACCGACTTGGGCGATGATAAGGACCGCGTCCTGATCAAGTCCGACGGTGAGTACACCTACTTCGCCTCCGACGTTGCCTATCACTGGGATAAGTTCCAGCGCGTCGACCACGTCATCGACATCTGGGGCGCCGACCACCACGGCTACATCGAGCGCGTCCGCTGCGTCTGCGACGCTCTGGGTTACCCCGGCAAGTTTGAGGTTCTACTGGGCCAGCTCGTCAACCTGCTGCGCAACGGCAAGCCCGTCCGTATGTCCAAGCGTAAGGGCACCATGGTGACCCTGCAGGAGCTCGTCGACGAGGTCGGCTCCGACGCTGCCCGTTACACGCTTATCTCCAAGAGCTCCAACCAGATGGTCGACTTCGACATTGAGGCCGTTAAGAAGCGCGACAACTCCAACCCGGTCTATTACGTGCAGTATGCTCACGCCCGCGTATGCTCCATCCTGCGCCGTGCCGCCGACGTTACGCCCGAGCAGGCTGACGAGATGGGTATGAAGGCCGTCGCCGCCAAGGCCATCGGCGAGAACGTTGATTACTCGCTGCTGACCGACCCGACCGAGCTCGCCCTTTCGCGCAAGCTCAACGAGCTTACCGACCTGATTGCCAGCTGCGCTCGCGACCGCGCCCCGTTCCGTCTGACGCACTTTGCCGAGGAACTCGCTGGTGACTTCCACAGCTTCTATGCTGCCTGCCAGGTGCTGCCGAGCGAGGGCCGTCCCGTCGACCCCGAGCTTTCGCGTGCCCGTCTGGCCGCTTGCGATGCCGTCCGCGTGACGCTCGCCCTGGTGCTCACCCTTGTTGGCGTTTCCGCGCCCGAGCAGATGTAACCTGCGGGTCATTTGACCGTGTAGGTTTGGTTTAACTGAGCCCTATAAGCCCGATCTCCCACGGAGGTCGGGCTTTTTTCGCAAATGCCGACGTATTGACGAATTTGGAACTGCTGGAAATACGAAACTATGCCGGTTTACTACGATGAATTGGGAATTTCCAACCACGCCGGCTTTTCGCAAGGCTCTGTTAGACCGGAATTGACACGACCGGCTGCCCTCTTGCCCTCGAGTT